>NZ_VOYW01000039.1:0-32046 GCF_013420085.1 Acinetobacter sp. YH12027 | reverse complement strand
GGAATTGCCACAAGATACGATAAGCTAAAACGTAACTATCAAAGCGCTGTTGCTTTAGCTTGTATATTTATATGGTTGCCTCTTTAGCTCAATTTATCGGCTGTAAATGTCAACACACCCTAATCATAAAAGCAAAATATACCAAAATATTAGTGATGTTTATCATTATCACTCTAATCCAGTATGTGAGTTACTCTTATGTTCAAGAATCTATTAAATATAGCTTTAATTCAGCACTAATATTGACTGGATTATCAATTATGGAATTCGTCTTAATTTTACTTATCATCAAAAATGGACTGCCACAAATTAGATTTTTCGAAAGTGATTGTATAATTCAACTTTATATAATGAAAATTCAGTTTAACTATGATCAAATAGAAAGCATATCCATTAACAACACAAAAAGTCACTACAACCTATTACCTGTCGGTAATGAATATTTATTAAGGATTGTATTCAAACACAATCAAAATCTTTTTAATCTACTCCAAAACACCATTAAACCTGTTATGTCTTTTTCTAAATTTCATTTAGATACCTTCGCAAACCATCAAATTTTAGAAATATATTTATTATTCCAAATTATAATTCCTTTAGATCAAGAGAAACGCATAACTACGCTTAAAAATTTAAATCTACAAAATTTGACGATAAAGCAAATCAGCAACCTAGATGATATAAAAAACTTCAAAAATAACCGCTATTTAAGAAAAAATTTCTAGACTTGAACAATAAAAAAACATTCAAATAGTCATTTCATCAAATCTGCTTGACCACTTTAGCTTTCATCCCTAAAATGCGCATCAGATTCTCCAATAGCTCAGTCGGTAGAGCGACGGACTGTTAATCCGCAGGTCCCTGGTTCGAGCCCAGGTTGGAGAGCCATCTATTCTTCCATAGCTCAGTCGGTAGAGCGACGGACTGTTAATCCGCAGGTCCCTGGTTCGAGCCCAGGTGGAAGAGCCAAATTCTAAAAACCCACTCATTGTGAAGTGGGTTTTTTATTGCCTACTGTTTAAGAAAAGCATACCTACTTTTTTTGTTTTTGCCTTCCTAAAAATATCCGTATAAATACCAACTTGTCTGATTCGGCTATTTTTAAAACACTTAATTTGATTTTTAAGTATTTTATTTAAATCAGGCTTGACCACCCTCCCATACATCTTTAGAATCCACTTCAGATTCTCCAATAGCTCAGTCGGTAGAGCGACGGACTGTTAATCCGCAGGTCCCTGGTTCGAGCCCAGGTTGGAGAGCCAAATTCTAAAAGCCCACGCATTATGTCGTGGGCTTTTTTTATGCTCTGACTTTTGTTTTAAGATAAGAATCACTTGCTCTATGACCTAAGCTATTCACTTAGCTCTCCGACCACATTAGAAAGAATAGTCAGAGCTTAAGTTTTAAAAACGCTTTATATTAAAGGTGTTTATATTTAATACATTCAGCCTAAATTTCCTTATTTTTTGCAATTCTGACTTGACCTCACTGCATTTGCCCCATAGAATGCGTGCAGATTCTCCAATAGCTCAGTCGGTAGAGCGACGGACTGTTAATCCGCAGGTCCCTGGTTCGAGCCCAGGTTGGAGAGCCAAATTCTAAAAAGCCCACGCATCATGACGTGGGCTTTTTTCATATATGTAGTTTATTTCGTGCCAAATCTCAGTCAGTTTACATTTTTTATTATTGGTTGCTTGGCAACTTTTGCCCTTGTCTGCTTAGTCTTTCCCAGACTGTTTAGAAGCAAACAAAAGTTTTTCCCACGTCGTGTAATCACTGCCTTTGAAAGTAAGATGTTTCATCGTTTAAATGAAGCATTTCCGGACTACCACATTTTAGCCCAAGTGGCATTTAGCGCACTGATCACCAATCAAAATTACAAAATCAGAAATAGATTTAATCGAAAAGTCACTGATTTTGTCATACTAGACCAAGCATATAATGTGCTTGTGATTATCGAACTGGATGACCCTAGTCATATAGGCAAAGAGCAAGAAGATGCTGAACGTGATGCAATGCTTGAAGAAGCTGGCTACCGTGTAATCCGCTACACTAGTATTCCAACAGTTCACACGCTCAGGCATGATGTAAATAAATAGTTGTTAAATACGTAAAGTACAATCGAACATTGAGTGAATGCGCATTGCATTCACATCAATAACGTAAGCAGAATTTTATTGAGCATTTGACTCTTGAGCTGCCAGCACTTCTGATACTGCTTGGTCAGCCTCAGCAGCCAAAGCCGCTTCTTTTGCTTTAATACGCTCAATCATTTCAGCTTGTTGTTGCTTATATTTTTCTTGGTTTTTGGCATCACTATTGACTGCAAGAAAAGCCATACTGACCAAAAATATAGGAATCAATAGTCCAAGTGCCATCAAAATGATCATCTTTTTGGTATTGGGTTTTGGCTTTACTTCAGACATAACGATTCTTTCATTTACATAAATAATTCGACGCCCAATATAGCAAAAAACAAAATTCGCTCAAGTCTTCATAACATTCTTTGCTCGAACTAACTGTACCCCCTCATTTTCACGGATTGAATGATTAATAATCCAATATGCAAAAAAAGGAGACATGCTCCTTTTTTTATTATTGAAAAAACTTAGCTTGAAGCGGCTACACCTGTACAATGTGGACTCTGGCTCGCATCTTTTTGTTCATTGGTTAAATCGATACCTGTACCTGCAGACATTTTAGCTTGAATAAATTCGACCGCTTGCGCATTTCTACAGATAATCGCCTGTGTATGACTTGCTTTTGGCACAATATCCAATAAATATCCATCCTCATATTTTGCCTGTGGGAAGTATTTCACCGCTTGCAATTTCATATTTTCAAATAAAGCTTGAGTCACAGGAGGTAATACAGCTTTATCTTCTTCACCTTGAATAATATAAACAGGGGCTTTAATTACTTTGGCAGCAGTTGCATTCGTCGCTGGCTGATTATCATTTAAAAATTTCTGAACAACGGGATCGGTATCGATTTTATTCAAATCAATTCCGTACTGTGAAACCATATGCGTTGGATCTTTTAAGAATTCAATCACAGCTGCTTTAAACTGTTCTTGCAAACCATTTGCGCCATTTGGATCGGCATAACTTAAACATGCACCATCATCCCCTGTACGTCCATAGGCTTTTTCTGCAATAACACCAGCATCTGCAGTAAAGATATTTTTTAAATCATAATTTGGCTCATAGGCTTTAATACCCGAACTGGTCAATGCTGCATATGCCAAAAGCTCAGCATAGCCATCTGCAATTTGATCAATTAACGCTTGTGCTTGAACCTCCGAAAGCTGCCCCATACCAAGTGCATAACGCACTTGTGCCAACTGTTCATCCAATCTATTCAATCCATGGGGTTTAGGTTGACCATTTGCATCAACATTTAGTTTTGGATCTAAATAGATCTTAATAATCGTGCCCAAACTCGACGCAGGTGCGGCTGCTACTGCCCCTTTATAGTTTACATCCGTATTTGCAAATTCCGCCGTCCCTAAGGATGCATGACCACCTTGCGATTGACCAATCGACATCCACTGACCATTGAGTTGCTTACCATAATGTTCTTTTGCCGCTTTAACTGCAGTAAGCGCCGAATTTGCCGCACTCGATAAATTAAGGTATGGATGTACTCCCTTCGTACCTAAACCCTCATAGTCTGGTGCCACAATTACATAACCTGCCGCCATAAGCGTGTTAGCTAGAATTTTAAAACGTGGATGAATTACATTTCTACTTGGCGCACATTCATCTCCAGCTCCGACTGTTCCATGCTCCCATACCACAACACGATAACCATCTTTAGGTTGAGTAGCTTTTGGAAACAACACTAAAGCCGTTGCTGTTGCTGCTTTCCCCTGCACATTGGTCATGTTATACGTCATGACTTTTATGGACGATGTATTGTCTACAGTATCTAAAGCATAATTTGCTTCAGAAACAAATGTTGATTTTTGATTCGAAGATGATGAGTCATTATCATCATCATTACACGCGGTTAAAGACAGCATAGAAACTGCAACTGTCAGAGCTAATGCTATTTTTGAACGTTTCATAAAATATCCTTTTTAATCATTATTCTTTAAGCATGAAACTACATGCCTTTTTATTAATGCATAAAAAAAAGCACCCGAATAGGATGCTTTAGCTCATTTTAAACAGTTTCAGATCAATGACATTAAAGCGTCAGTGCCATGAAAATTCCAATAAAAATCATAAGCCCTACCCAACGGTTATGGCGAAACGCCCAAAAACATAACTGAGGATCACGGCCTTTGGTTTTAGTCCACTGGTAAATAAAATCGGCAGCCACAGCCAACAACGCGACCAAACCGAATGGCATCAAGAGATCTTCTAAATACAGTGCAGAACCAATTAGTACAATACTAAGCACCTGCAATAATGAAATGATTTCAATATCGTATTTACCAAATAAAATCGCAGTTGATTTCACGCCAATTTTCAAATCATATTCACGGTCAGTAATGGCATATTGTGTATCATACGCAACGGTCCATGCCAAATTACCAAAGTACAATAACCAACACGTTAAATCAGGTGTTTGCCCCACTGCGGTGTAAGCCATAGGAATCGACCATGAAAATGCCGCGCCTAAAAATACTTGTGGCAGATGCGTGTAGCGTTTCATAAAGGGATAAATGAACGCTAAAAACAATGCACCAAAGGACCAATAAAAGGTTTCTATCGGTAAAAAGAACAACATACATGCACTAGCAAGCACCAAGATCAAGAACACATATATGGCTTCTTTAGCACTAATCACTCCAGTGGCTAAAGGACGATGCTTGGTTCTTTCCACAGCACCATCGACTTTACGGTCAGCAAAGTCATTAATCGCACAACCTGCTGCACGCATAAAAATGGTACCCAAAATCATGGGAATCAAAATACTGAATTGAGGTGTCCCTTGATTGGCAATCCACAGTGCCCACATGGTTGGCCAAAAAACCAGTTCCGTGCCAATTGGCTTATCGAAGCGACATAAATAGTAATAAGCTTCTAAACGCTGCTGCCAAGTTATCTGTTGCACCACGGCCATGACTGTCCTTCATTTGGTAATGTTATTTCTGCAAATATTGCTCAAAACTTTCTAAAAAAGTTTCCTGAACAATAAATTTGCAACCGTGCCAAGTATAACAGCTCTGACGTGTCCAACCATCGTCTAGCCACAATACACGCCGCTCACACTTCGGATTGGTACGCTGAAATAAAAAATGTCCGATGGGTTTCTTACCAATATGCTGAAAAATCCGCGCACGCCCTTGTATGCTAAGGATTGGAAATATACTTTTTGCCTTGACCCACGGCTCAGCTTCACAACCATATAAATAACTTTCACGTACCCAAGCTGTGTGCTGTATTGGCATTTGTAGCCACCGTGCATCTTGAAGCGTCATACGTTGAAATTGCTCAATACTCGGCTCAACTTTAAATACACCTTGGGCAAAATCTGTTAATTGTTGGGTTAATGAACCCGAAGCATACAACCATGTTCTTAATTCAGGAGACATTCTTTTATCCCGCATTTCGCATGCTTGACGCTGCATATTCCATTTCCCTTATAACCATTTGCTGAGTATAGCGAATCCTTAGTGTAACCAACTCAATATAGTTTTTCATGACCCATAGCTTGTTTTCAGTAAAATGAACAAAACAAAACGGCTTAAGTACTTCATTACATTTGCAATCAACACAAACCTCACATACACAGTATGATGTCGTGGATAACCACTAAATTACACCAACATAATGTTTCCATATAACCCGCTACATGTTTTTATTCTTTTCGTTTTACTTTGTGCCAATATCACGGCTCAAGCAAAATCTCTTGCACTCAGTTTTGATGATGGATTAAATCCAGCGTTTAACACACAAGCAGAACAAATCAATGCCCAGATTTTAAAGCAGCTACATGATCAACAAATCAAAGGTATTGTTTTTCCGAGCTTAGTTAAAATTGGCGATTATCAAGGCAAACAACTGATTCAAGCGTGGGGACAATCCGGCCATCTGATTGGCAATCACAGCGCAGCACACCAAAATCTAAATAAAGAAAATGTCACTGTACACGATTATCTGCATAGCATTGAACAGGCAGATACCGTATTAAAAACACTGCCGAATTACATACGTATCTACCGTTATCCATTTTTAAAGGAAGGAAATAGCGCTGAAAAACGTGATGCTGTCTATCAGTGGTTAGAGCAACATCAATACCGCATTGGCGGTGTGAGTATTGATGCCAGTGACTGGTTTTATAACCGAAAATATCTCGACTATGCCAAACAGCAAGATCAGGACAAATTAGACCGACTAAAACAAGCATATATTGCTCACCTGCTTCACCGAGCAGATTATTATGACCAACTTGCCCAGCTCACCATAAATCGTTCGCCACAGCATGTTTTACTTTTACATGTGAATGCTATTAATGCCGCATTTTTAAAGGATGTCATTACTGCTTTTCAGCAGCATGGCTGGACTTTTATTTCAGCAGCAGACGCCCTGCAAGATCCCTTATATACGCAGCACAGCCAAAACATCCCTGCGGGTGAAAGTGTAATTTGGTCCATTGCCAAAACAAAAGGATTAGAAAACTTACGCTACCCCGCCGAAGATGCGCCTTATGAAATCGACAATTTAAAACAGCATGGTTTGCAATAACGTTTGGCAAATTACGAGATATTCAATAAAAAATGACCTGCAACGTTGTAGGTCATTTTTTTCAATTCAATATTTTCGTTTTAAATTAAAAGTTATCTGTCTTGGCTATGGCTTCGAACTTCCCTTGCGGCGTCTTTATTAAAACCAGCCCTTCGGTCGTAATATAAAAACTTTCAGGATAATCAAATTCTAAAGCCAGCTCTGGGTTTTTCAGTTCGACAAATTGAGCCTGTTTATAGCCTTCAACGGTCCTCCCCACTTCCAAATAAGTCACTTCTGAGAAGTTGAGTTTAAATCCCTTTGCTTGATCCGCTGGATCAATCCAAGGAAAAAAACCGGTATGTTTTTTACGTGGTTTTGCCATGTTTAGATATTCATTCAAATCTTTGCTTTATCTTAACCCATCTCATAAAAAAACCCGCACAAGGCGGGTCTTTTTACAGTGAAATTCTGTACAGAATTACAAGCTGTAGTACATGTCGAATTCAACTGGGTGAGTAGTCGTGTTAAGACGACGAACTTCTTCAGTTTTAAGTTCGATGTAGGCATCAAGCATTTCTTTAGTGAACACGCCACCTTTAAGAAGGTAATCATGGTCAGCTGCAAGAGCTTCAAGCGCCATATCTAAGCTATGAGCCACTGTAGGGATTTTAGCTTCTTCTTCAGGAGGAAGGTCGTACAAGTTCTTGTCAGCAGCTTCACCTGGGTGGATCTTGTTTTGAATACCGTCAAGACCAGCCATAAGAAGCGCAGCGAAACCTAAGTACGGGTTCATCATTGGATCTGGGAAACGTGCTTCGATACGTTTGCCTTTAGGGCTAGAAACGTAAGGAATACGGATAGAAGCTGAACGGTTACGTGCTGAGTAAGCAAGCATAATCGGTGCTTCAAAATGTGGAACTAAACGTTTGTACGAGTTAGTTGATGGGTTTGTGATTGCGTTCAATGAACGAGCGTGTTTGATCACACCACCAATGAAGTACAACGCCATTTCTGAAAGACCAGCGTATTCATCACCAGCAAACAAGTTCTTGCCATCTTTAGAGATCGACATGTGAACGTGCATACCTGAACCATTATCACCAACCATTGGTTTAGGCATAAACGTAGCAGTTTTAGCATATTGGTGAGCAACGTTCCAAACCGCATATTTGAACTGTTGAACTTCGTCCGCTTTGCGAACCATAGTGTTGAAGCTTACACCGATTTCAAGCTGGCAAGATGCAACTTCGTGGTGATGTACTTCTACACGACCTGGGCCCATGATGTCTTCAATTTTTGCACACATATCTGCACGCATATCTTGTGAAGAATCTACAGGAGGAACTGGGAAGTAACCACCTTTCACACGTGGACGGTGACCAGAGTTACCCGCTTCGTAATCTTTACCAGTAGACCAAGCAGCTTCTTCAGCGATTAATGTGTGGCGCGCGCCAGACATATCGATGTCCCATTTTACTTCGTCAAATACGAAGAATTCTGGTTCTGGACCAAAATAAGCAGTATCACCGATACCAGTTGATTTTAGGTATTCTTCCGCACGGCGAGCAATAGAGCGTGGGTCACGCTCATAACCTTGACCAGTTGAAGGTTCGATAACATCACAAGTCACAACAACTGTAGCTTCTGCAAAGAACGGGTCGATAAAACAAGTTTCTGCATCTGGACGTAAGATCATGTCAGATGCTTCAATGCCTTTCCAACCAGCAATTGAAGAACCATCAAACATTTTGCCATCTTCAAACGTATCTTCGTCGATTGAATCTGCCGGGTAAGTTACGTGTTGTTCTTTACCCTTAGTATCAGTAAAGCGAAAATCGACCCATTTTGCGCCACTTTCTTGGATGAGTTGAAGGACCTTGTTCGCCATGCTCATTTTGCTCCGATGATTTTTTTGTGCACACTGAAGTGCGTGTTAGTAGTTGGTAGTTATTAAGCAATTACCGTACCAACTTTTAAAAGCTAAGCTAAAATACTGAATTCCTTATCAGAATAGAAGATTTTAGCTCCTTGCTTTTCGACTATTATACTGTGTGTAACAGTAAATGCACCATATTCAGCCACTCTTCATCACTTTTGTTTAAAAACTTCTCGCAGGTGTATCAAAATAGTGCAACTTGGTTTTGCACCAGTATGCACCAAAATGATTAATCGCTTTCAACGATAAAATTATTAGGATTTTATTCAAGCTTTAAGGTCGAATTTAAATACGATAGAAACTAATGGTTTAGCTAGTTCTAGATGGAAAAATACCAGCGTGATAACTATATTCATGATCGATATTTAGGTTTTTTGAGCCCTTAAAGCACTCTTTTTTTGAAGTAGATTTAACCATTTTGTTTTAATTTTGATCAATCTACCTTTGCATTAATTGTGCTCCATTTTGGTGATTTTGCTTCAAAACGGTTCATATTTTTCCAGCTAGAGCCTGAATTGCAATTTTTAACGACAGTAAGCAGATCTTTTTAAAATATCAATTGAACACATTTCAAACACTTAAATTCAGCCTATTGCTTTGTTCAACTTAAATCCTAAATTTATAAGTCGATAATTTGCTGAAATGATTTCAGTTGCGATGAACTTTGGCGAAATTGTTCAGCAGAAATTGAATAATATTTGCTATGATTGGCTGCATTCTAAATATTTCACTATTTTTCTATTTAAAATATCCACACGATATTTGGGTCAATATACAACTATTTAGAATCATTTCGGACTATTCTAAGCACAGTTAAGTGCATAAATTTCAAAGGTTAATACGCTCATGCTTTTGATGATCGACAATTATGACTCTTTTACCTACAACATCGTCCAATATTTTGGCGAGTTAAATCAGGAAGTAAAAGTTGTACGTAACGATGCCGTGACATTGGAAGATATCGAGCGATGGCAACCGAAGTATTTAGTCATTGGTCCTGGCCCTTGTTCGCCAAGTGAAGCAGGTATTTCAATTCCTGCGATTCAACACTTTGCGGGAAAAATTCCTTTACTCGGTGTGTGTTTAGGCCACCAAGCCATAGGACAAGCTTTTGGCGGCGATATTATTCGCGCTAAAAAAGTGATGCACGGTCGTTTATCTGACATGTATCACAGCGATCAAGGCATTTTCAGCAACCTCCCTTCGCCATTTTCAGCAACGCGTTATCACTCTTTGGTGATTGATCAAGCGACTTTGCCTGAATGTTTAGAAGTGACCTGCTGGACCAATGAAGAAGATGGCACGATGGAAGAAATCATGGGCGTAAAACATAAGACATTGCCTGTCGAAGGCGTGCAGTTTCACCCTGAATCAATTCTTAGTGAACATGGCCATCAAATCTTTAAAAACTTCTTAGAAATTTACGCTTAATCGAGTGCAAAAAATATTATGAATATTCAACAAGCTTTAAATAACATCACTAAAAATATTGAACTCACTCAACCTCAAATGGAAGAAGTGATGCGTACCATCATGCAAGGTGAAGCGACCGATGCGCAAATTGGCGCACTCATGATGGGCTTACGCCAAAAAGGTGAAAGTATTGATGAAATCACTGCCGCAGCACGTGTAATGCGTGAGTTTGCGATCAAAATCGATGTCAGTGATCTGCCACATTTGGTGGATATCGTTGGTACAGGTGGTGATGGTCAAAACTTATTTAACGTTTCTACTGCGTCTAGTTTTGTCATTGCAGCAGCAGGTGCAACCATTGCTAAACATGGCGGTCGTGGTGTTTCATCAAAATCAGGCTCTTCTGATCTTTTAGAACAAGCTGGAATTAACCTTGACCTGAACATGCAGCAAACTGAACGTTGTATTCGTGAAATGGGCGTTGGTTTCCTCTTTGCACCTAATCATCATAAAGCCATGAAATATGCTGCTGGTCCACGTAAAGAATTGGGCTTCCGTAGTATTTTCAACCTACTTGGCCCGCTTACGAATCCGGCCGGCGTAAAACGTTTTGTGATTGGTGTTTTCTCTACAGAATTATGTCGTCCTATGGCTGAAGTTTTAAAACAACTCGGTGCAGAACATGTCTTGGTGGTGCATTCAAAAGACGGTTTAGATGAAATTAGCCTTGCATCAAGTACTTATGTTGCTGAACTCAAAGATGGCGAAGTTACTGAATGGGAAATTCAGCCGGAAGCCGTAGATATCGAGTCGCAAACCTTAACGGGTCTATCTGTAGATAGTGCTGCTGAAAGTCTAAAATTGATCAAAGATGCTTTAGGTAAAAACAAATCTGCACTCGGTGATAAAGCCGCGAATATGATTGCCCTAAATGCAGGCGCAGGCATTTATGTTTCAGGCTTAACCAAAAGCTATAAACAAGGTGTTGCATTAGCACATGACATTATTTATGGCGGTCAAGCACTAGAGAAAATGGGCATTTTGTCTGAATTTACTAAAACTTTAAAAGAATACGAAGCTTAAGATTAGGACACAGATCATGGTAGATATCGCCAATACAATTTTGGGTAAAATTGTTGAATGTAAAAAAGAAGAATTTGCAGCCCGTCTTAAACAACGTAGCTATAAAGATGTCGAAGAGCTAGCTCAAGCAGCTACACCTGTTCGAGGTTTTGCACAAAACCTCGGCTCTAAACGTCCGGGGGTGATTGCTGAAATTAAAAAGGCATCACCATCGAAAGGCATCATTCGTGAAAACTTTAACCCTGCTGAAATTGCGCAGCAGTATCAAGATGCTGGTGCGGCATGTTTGTCTGTTTTAACCGATGTGGATTTTTTCCAAGGTGCTGATGAAAACATTCAGATCGCACGTTCGCACTGTGACTTGCCAGCCCTGCGCAAAGACTTTTTGATTGACCCTTATAGTGTGATTGAAGCACGTGCTTTACATGCGGACTGTATTTTATTAATCGTGGCTTGTTTGTCTGATCAACAACTCGAAGAAATGTCGAAAACTGCTTTTGAGCACAATCTCGACGTATTGGTTGAAGTACATGACGAAGAAGAACTTGAGCGTGCAATGCGTCTTTCTGACAATTGTCTACTAGGCGTCAATAACCGTAATTTAAAAACCTTTGATGTTGACCTCAATACATCATTACGTTTGAAGAAGTTACTTGAGCCTTCTCGCCTACTGGTGACAGAAAGCGGTATTGCAACACCTGCTGATGTCGCGATGATGCAAGAACATGACATTCATGCATTCTTGGTCGGTGAAAGTTTTATGAAGCAGCCACGCCCTGATCAGGCGTTTAAGGAGCTGTTTGGTGTGCCTGATAAAATATAAATGAAATATGTAGGGTGAGTTCGCTCACCCTTTTTCTCCTTTGCATCCATATTAAAAAAATTACACATCCTTTTTATAATTTTTATTCATTTGAGAATTAAAAATAATGAAGTCGATTATTTCTTCTACTCTTCTATTCATTTCATTAATCTTGGTTTCACTACACCAGATAAGTTGGGCAAAAAATATAACTCTGTATACTGGCTCACCGTATCATATTGACCAAAATCATATCCTCTACTTCAATATTTCCACTATGCCCGAAGGCATCATTGCTGCGCAGATTGACCTAAATCAAATTTTTCCAAATATAAATACTAACGTGCTAAAGGGCAAAAATTATGATTTCAATAATAATCAAATTGAAATCATTAGTTATCAAGGCTTACCAATAGTCATTAATTACTCAATCAATACTAAAAACAAGAATATTGAAAATTCAACCTATTTTTCTATTTCTAAAGGACATAAAAATTCTTTATCAAAACCAATCAATATTAAATCTCACCCTATTTCCATGGAAAAATTAAATTATTTTTAACAGATTTTTTATAAAGATAACCCTCATTTATTGAAAAAGAATTTAGCTGATGAGCCATATTTAATAAATCTATTCATGTTCCATGCAGCAATAAATGATTTTGATGATATGAATGATTTTTTCCAAAATGCGATAAAGAACCTGACACAGAAAAATGATATTGATAATTATGAAAAAGCCAAAAATTTGTATCTTGAATATTTAAATTTTGGTGAAAACAATGAATTTTATGATACCACCTTAATTATGGCGGCAATCGAGCACACAGATATTTCTTTCATTAAAAAAATGAAGCTTAGAAAAATAAATGAACTTGTAGTAGATGAAGTTGAACCACAAACATATTATTTCACTAGATGCTCCCCATTAGGTAAAGCTATTCGCCTAAATCAATATCAGATAATTTCTTATTTACTTGAAAAAGGCGCTTCAACCGAAATCGTGTGTATTTCTAAATTTAATGAAGAACAATCAGCATTAGCTCTTGCAGAACAATATAAAAATAAAAAAGTTATTAAATTAATTAATTCAACTTTGAAGTCCAAATAGGATTTGTAATGAATTAAGAGATCTTCTTTATATAAAGTCTTTCCAGTTCAAATCAGTGCCATTTAAGGCTATAATTGCTTTAAATTTTTGTATATTTCCCGTTTTTTCATTATGAGCAAACACGATTCTTCGCTTTCAAAAGATCAGTACAACCTACTGAAATCTTTTAAAAAGCAAATTACGAATCCACATTCCTCTACGATTGCTAAACAGCCTGAGCCAACGCCAAAGACTGTTGAACAAGAGCAGGAAGAAGACTTCGCGCTTTTCCAAAAGCAAATGCAAGGTGTTCAAAAAATGAATGCAGGAAATACTGCAAAAATGGAAAAAGTGGGTCGTAAAAAACCTGATGCGCAAACGTTGGCTAAACGTGCTGCTGCAATTGGTCCTATGGAAACAGATGATGCATTACTTTCTGATACGCAAGCGATGCTCAACCCTGTTGCCAGTCAAGCGGCCTTAAGCTATCGCATTGCAACCTTACAGCATAAAGTTTTTGAAGATTTAAAAGCCGGTAATCTACGTTGGTTCGAAGCAGTCGACTTACACGGTTGCACTGTAGAAGAAGCTCGTTCGGCTGTGCTGCAAATCATTCAAATGGCGAAAGATGACAATCAAAACGTCATTAAAATTGTGCATGGCAAAGGGCCAGAAGCAATTTTAAAAACTTATGTAAATAGTTGGTTACGTCAACACCGTGACGTATTGGCATTTGTGAGCGCCCCAGAAAAACAAGGCGGTACAGGTGCTGTACTGGTTCTGCTTAAACGTGCAGAAAAGAACCCACAGTTTAAACAATAATCGGATTTAACTCCAAAAGAAGGCATTGTAATAGTTTTCTGCTACAATGCCGTCCTTGTTCAATCTCTCAGTGTAAGTGAACACGTCTTATGTCTATGCAGCAATCCTACGCAAATATCCTAACTGCCGTTGGTGAAGATCTGAATCGCCCAGGTCTTAAAGATACGCCTATGCGTGCTGCTAAAGCTTTTTCATATCTTACTTCTGGTTATAGCCAGACACTTGAAGAAGTGACCAACAATGCGGTTTTCCCATCCGATAACCGTGAAATGGTCTTAGTTAAGAATATCGAATTCTATTCTTTGTGCGAGCACCATTTATTGCCATTTTATGGCCGTGTACATATTGCTTATCTCCCAGAAGGCAATGTTTTAGGTTTATCTAAATTCGCACGTATTACTGAAATGTTTGCCCGTCGCTTACAAATTCAGGAAAATCTCACTCAGCAGATCGCTGAAGCTGTGGCTGAAGTGACTGGTGCACGTGGTGTTGCTGTAGTGATAGATTCAGCTCACATGTGTATGATGATGCGTGGTGTAGGTAAACAAGAATCTACAACCCGTACCGTTTCTTTTGTCGGTGACTTTAAAACCAATAAAGAAGAACGCCGTGAATTCCTAAGTGCTGTACCTGAAAGCTATTAATAGAACATTCAGCGTCAGCTCTTTAAAAAAAGCCTCAAACTCTTGAGGCTTTTTTTATTTGTGTTTTAATGTCGCAAATCGTTTGTTTTGATAGCAAAGCACTATTTTCAGGATGAATCATGTCAGATGTATATATTGCCGGTCAGGGTTTAGCGCAAGCCGAACACAGCATAGACTTCCCTCGCCCAGACCGTTTGGTTCAGGGCAATCCCAAACGTGAAACTGCAAGCCTGTATGCACACCCCAATATGGACTGCGGGATTTGGCAATGTGAAATTGGCGCATGGAATATTGTCTTTGCACCGAACAAACAAGAGTTTTTTACAATCCTTGAAGGTTTAGTACGTATTCATGATCAACAAGGCGGGTATATCGAAGTTTCCGCTGGCAAAGCGGGCATTATTCCCCCATCGTTTCAGGGCAAGTTTGAAGTTGTCGAAGCAGTCAAAAAATACTATGTAGTTGTCGAAGTTTAAATTACGGTACATCTCGCATAAAGCGTATTTACCCATAAAAAAAACTCCCATATGTGGGAGTTTTTATTCTCAGGATGAATTAGATATACGACAAATGCTTTGTGACTTGAATACAGTTTCGACCATTATTTTTTGCTGCGTACAAGGCATGATCTGCTGCATCTAAAAAGCGCTGATAGTCAGGATGTCCATCATACTGCACACAACCAATACTTACGGTAAAACTAAATTGCTGACCTTGTGCCGTTCGGATCAGGCCCTTTTCAATATATTGGCGAATATTTTCTGCAATTTTCATCGCACGGTTTACACCAGTATCCACCAAGAGTAATAAGAACTCTTCCCCACCGATACGGAATGCATAATCGCTACCTTGACTATAACGCTGTAAGGCTTCGGCAATAAATTTAAGTGCAAGATCACCTGCCGCATGACCAAACTTATCATTGATCATTTTAAAATAATCCGCGTCAAAGGCGAGCAAAGACAACGGCGTTTCATTTTGCCGCGCAAAGGTAATTTCACGTGAAATAATAGTACTGAGATAACGACGGTTCAGAAGTTGAGTTAAAGAATCATTGCCAGACTCAATATATTCAGCCACTTGAAATAGTTGATCGACTAAATGCTGAATTTCACGGTTCAATTCACGAATCTGTTGAATCAACTGTTGCAGCTGATCTTTTTCCGTCATCTGCATCGTTTGCTGGGTTAATTGATCGACTTCATAAATTCGGTCAATAATCAGTTGCACCTGATCTGAACCTGAAAAAGCATATGCCGCTTTATGAATGAACCATAGCCCAAACTCTGATTTTGAAAATAAGGGATGATAAAAACCAACATTGCCCGAAAAGATTTTAAACATCAGTTCATTTTCCCAATCGAGCAATGAACCCCGTTGTTTATCTTTATGCACTGCTACATCTTGCATCGCAGAAAATAAGCGATAATTGTGTTTTGTTTCTTGGTTTTTTTCCGTATTGATCTCATAAGATCGGCACATGATTTCAGTGCTGAACCCCATAATTTGTACAATATAACTACACATATGGAGAATATTTTGTGTTTGGTTTAACTCTAAAATTTCAAATATTTTACGTTCTATTTCACGTACACCACGCATGATAAACCATGACGGAATACCAACACGCGCGTGTACCATTCCAACTTTCTGTTGTCTTTTGACTGAGCTTTCAAATTCACCATTCAGTGCGACATTAAATGTTTCTAATAACCATTTTCTTAAGGTGTCGATGAGCCTTTTTTGAATAATATCGTCTTTAAAAAACTCAGCCGACTCAGGCTCACTCGACATTTTTTCATAAAAAACAGTAACTAAATTTTCAACATGCCTTTGGATAAATTGCAAAGCTGCAAGATGTTCATTTTCAGTATATTGATCACAAATATCTTTCCAAGTCTGACTTAGACCTGTAATACATTCTTGATTCATTCGGTGACACAAACCACAGCTATTACAAAGCTAGCAATCATACCTTGCTTTACTTACATAAAAAAACAAATTTATTTGATATTTCACATTTTATCTATTTTTAAAAATTAATAGAAAAATACATAACTCAATTTCAATTTATTCCAATCTTGATCATCTTGTTGCTGGTATTCGTATCCTAGTCTTAAAGCATTTTGTTGGTTGACGATATATTGTAATTCAGCATCGAGTTTCAGATTCCATTGATGTGTATCTTCCCAATACGGAAGCTCTGCCTGAACCAAACTGTTGAGTTTTTCTGACCAAATATTTTGGCAACCCAGTGTCGGCCCAAGGCCCACTCGCCATCCATCATCTAGAGACTTACCGCCCTGCACTTGCATTTGAGACTGCACATAACACAAATGCGTGCGTTCTTGATTGGCCCAGCTATATCCAGATTGCGCTTTGAATTCAGCAACGCCATGTTGTTTCGTTTCGCTAAATTGACCTGCATCCACAGACACTTGCTGCCAGCCAAAATTAAAACCCCAAGTTAGCGGTGTTTTAAATGGCGTGATCGGATTGTAGGAGTTGACCGATAAAAAATCAAAATGATTGAGTTTGAGTTGGTCGTCACGATATTGAATCGAGCCATCCCAAAACTTCAACTGCGTACCAATCCGAAAGCCACCTTGCGGATCGATCAAATCATGATAAGCCTGACGATGACCGAGTTCGATGTATTTTTCACCTTGAACTTCGCCTACTGTAGCTGAAAAATTTCGCGCATGATGTCCATTGACTGGGTCTAGACTTGGCTGCTTAGGTTCAGTCCGTTGTTTTGGTTGCGAAGATTGACTACGTAAGGCCAAGATTTGACGTAATTTAGGCTGCGTTTCTTCCGCACTCACCTTTCTCCCAATCAGTAATAAATACAGATGGTCATACGCCATTTCTAATATTTTCGCTTGCTCTACTTCATTAAACTGAGCGAGTGCTGTAGACATGTTCTCAGGTTTAATTTCAGCGAGTTTATGCGCTTCGCGTGCTAAACGATATCCATGTTGCTGCGCTTGTGACAAAAGCTGCGTTTCTAATGCAGGACGATAAACCGCTGCTCGAATCAGTTGTTCATCATTGATCGCTTTGATCGTCTCAACGGGAATGGAAGCAACTTTAAATTTTTCGGTTAAATTCAGTGTCGGGCGAACCAAATCCATTAAGCCCAATAATCGATATGCACAGTTATCACTGGCGAAATAATAGGGAAAACTGACATTTTGCATTTCCCAAATATGTTTAACCAAATAACTGGTTTCTTGCTCGGTTAGTGCTAGCTCATATTCCCACAAATCACGACTTTCAAAATCACCATATTCTTTCACTTTACGGTAGTACGGCATCAAGGAATATTCGCCAGGATATTGCCCTGTTAATCCTTTCCATGCATAAGACCAGTTATCTTCACCTGCAACTGTAGCTGCATAATTAATGGCATAGGACACCAAATTTAGTTCTTTCTGATCTTTCGGATCGAGACGCAATAAGGTATGTCCAAACATAGAACTTGGATTACCCATAAAGTCTGTGGCGTAGATTAATGTCGCTTTATAAGGCTTAATTTTTCCAAACCATTCATCAAACTCAGGGCAACTTACTGCAGGTAACTGCTCTGAACGGATGGATAATTCTTGCATCAGCCACTGACTACGCGCGGGGAAACGACAACGAAAGGCTTGATTAGGTTCGGCGGTTTGAAATAGTGCAGCGACATCTGCCTCTAATTCGGCTTGAGCACTTTGACGGCCATTTTCAGCTAAAAAATAACCTGTATAGGCAACTTCACTTTGTCCTTTATGATCTGTATATAAAAGTCGTTGCCAACTGATGTGTTCAGACAGTTTTTTTGATTGTGCAAGTTCAGTATATCGCTGTAGCTCTAAGGTTTTAGAGAGGTTTGTATCTACAACTTGCTGAGCATATAAGATGCTCGGAATCATAAAGGTACAAAATAAAGCAATTGATTTCATTCAGTTATATTCAAATCCATTTTAATATATTTTAGATAATAAAAAACCCTGCCGAGAGACAGGGTTTTGAAAGCATCGATTAAACGTATGCTTTAAGTACTTCGTCTTTTGCCATTACACTTTGTAATGAAGCAAGTACTTGTAGAGAAGACTGGTTTTCAGCTGAATAGATTTCAGCAAAATTTGCTTTAGACACAGCAAAGAAACGTGCTTTATCTGTTGATTGGATGTTTAAAAGCTCAGCCAAAACATTCAGGCTCTCACCTTGACCAACTGCCATATCACGAGCAAGTGATTCAGCATTTTCATTGGTAAATGTTACCGCTTGAGCAGTTACTGTACCTGTACCGCTACAACCTAAAGTACCAAAGGTAATACCAAGTAACTGGTTAGTAAAAATACCGTTGGTAGTCGCAGCTAAAATTTTAGGAATTTTACCTGATTGACCAGCCCAAACTTGAGAACCAACACCACAACCTACGTCACGGTCAGCAAAAGCAGCTGTAGAACCTAGTGCAACGACTGCAACTAAAGCTAATTTTTTTAACATAGCACTTCTCCAGGGAATTTTATTCCATTGTTTTTAATTATTAAAACATGTGTAATTTTGATTACACACCTGTAGATTAACTTGATCTTTCAGATAAGGCAAAACATTTTCATCTAAAACTTTTGGCTAAAAATAATACGTTCTTTTTCACTATTTTTTGAGCAACCAAGTACCATTTTCATCACGTTTTCCAAGAATTTTGAGCACTAAAACCAAACTGAGTAATAGCAACAAATACCAAGAACCGAGTTTCCCCCAACCGACCATATGCCATGCATCGACCTGACTTGGATATAACCAAATTTGATAGAAAGTACTGATATTTTCTGCGATCCAAATCAAAAATGCCAAAATCAACAGTACTGGTAACATGGGCAACTGAATCACATGATTTTGTAATTGAAAACTGAGCTTAGTTTTCCAAAAGATCACCACACTCCAAGCAAACAAAAACATACGAATATCTGGCACAAAAAATTTGGTCATAAAATTAAGATATGACAAAACGGCTAAACACAGCATATTGCAAAAACGCGGTAAGTTACTGAACGACACTTGATATAGACGTAGCGAACGTGCAAAGAAACTCCCCACCGCCGAATACATGAAACCTGCAAACAATGGCACAGTCAGCAATTTGAAAATCGCAGGCTGCGGATATTGCCATGAGGCAATATGTGGATGGGTCAGAAATATTTCCATCCCCATTGCAAGGATATGAAACAGTGCTATGACTTTGGCTTCCGCCCAAGACTCGAGTTTTAAGCAGAGTAAACACACTTGAATGATCAGTGCATAAAACAATAAATAGTCATAACGGAAAAAGCCAAAATATTCCTGACTTCCCATTGCTGCTGTTAATGCAAAAGCGATCAGCAGTAATATCCCAAATAAGGCAGCCGAAGCTGCCTTATAAGAGAACTCAAAACATGATTTTATCATCTTGACCACGGTTGAATCCTAAACCAATTTCCCTAAAGCCTTATAAATACTTGGCACTATATTCGTGTACCGTATCAATAAAGGCTTTTGGATTGGCTGGATCTACCCACTGAGTAATACCATGACCTAAGTTCGCCACATAACCAGTTTTTTCACCGTTGGCATATGCATCATCTAACATGGCACGCGTCGCTTTCGCGATTGCTTCAGGCGAACCATATAATGTTGCTGGGTCTAAGTTGCCTTGCAATGCTGCACGGCCTGCGACTGTTTGACGCGCCACATTTAATGGCGTAGTCCAATCTAAACCAAAGGCATCTGCACCCGTTGCAATCATTGGCTCTAACCATTGACCACCACCTTTGGTAAACAAAATCACAGGAACTTTGCGTCCATCTTTTTCACGCTGTAATCCTGCCACGATTTTTTGCATGTAGTTTAGTGAAAATTCAATGTATTCACGGTGTGCTAATGCCCCCCCCCAACTATCAAAGATTTGTACGGCTTGCGCACCTGCATCAATCTGCGCATTGAGATATTCAGTCACCGCCACAGCCAAACGGTCTAATAAGGCATGCAGCACTTCAGGTTGTGCATACATCATTTGTTTTGTAAAACGGAAATCTTTGCTTGAACCGCCTTCCACCATATAGGTTGCCAGTGTCCAAGGACTGCCTGAGAAGCCAATCAAAGGAACTTGTCCGCCCAAAGCTGAACGAATCGTAGTCACGGCATTCATGACATAATCTAGGTCAGATTTGGCATTAAATTTAGGTAAATTCAGTACATCTTGTTCGGTACGTACAGTTTTATGAAACTTCGGACCTTCACCTGCTTCAAAATACAGTCCCAAACCCAACGCATCAGGTACTGTCAAAATGTCTGAAAATAAAATGGCTGCGTCTAAGTCATAACGACGCAAAGGTTGTAAAGTAACTTCACAAGCAAATTCTGTATTTTTACAAAGGGATAGGAAATCACCCGCTTTTGCACGTGTTTCACGATACTCTGGTAAATAACGGCCAGCCTGACGCATCATCCAAACCGGAGTGGCATCTACCGGTTCACGTAATAAGGCACGCAAGAAACGATCATTTTTTAAGGTCGTCATTCACTTTCCCAACTTAATTCGATATTCGCATCATCATATCAAAAAGGTTGTAAATATAATAACTTCTCAAGCATTTAAAAACCGATCATGTTGAGTACCAAAAATGATATTTACACAAAACAACTACTGCATCTCCACTTTTTTTCTGTAATACTTAGCCAGTTTTTAATACACAGTAAATGAATAATTCTTAAGGTTGAATTACATGTTCGTTCGCACCATGCTCGCACTGAGCCTAAGTTGCATATTTGCTGGTACAGCTATTGCCGCATCTACTGCTGAACAACCATTAACGCCAAAAAAAGTGACTAATGTTGCAGTTCAGGATCCCATTGATCCGTTAGCGACTGAAGCTTCATCTGCAACTAGCCAGATTAGCGCTCAAGAACAAGAAGATCTGAACCAAGCATCGCAAACTTTAGACAGCTTGCAACAATCAGAAGATGTTAAAGCCGACATCGGTGCTGCACCTGCTACAGCGACTGCTACAACTCCAACACCAACTTCGCCTGCTGCCAAAGTTGCTTGGGGTTTAAATGACCTAAATAATGCTCAGTGGTATGACAACATTGGTAAAGGTCAATTCCCTGTTTATGCACGTGCGCATGTCATGCTCAATAATGCACATGCTTCACCGGGTGCAATTGATGGTACCAGTGGTAAAAATACCCTAAAGGCGATCGCTTCATTCCAACAAATGAATGGGTTGAAACCTACAGGGACTTTAACTAAAGAAACTTGGGATGCGCTGATTGCAAAACAAGGTTCTAAACCTGCATTTATTGAATACACATTGACTGATGCAGACTTGAAAGGTCCTTATGCAGCATCGATTCCACACGACTATGCATTACAAGCAAAAATGAAGGGCTTGTACTACACACGTGTGACTGAAATGTTGGGTGAAAAATTCCACATGGATGAAGACTTTTTGAAAAAGTTGAATCCAAAAGCGACATTTAAAAAAGCTGGTGAAAAAATCTTAGTAGCGAATATTCGTAACGAAGTTCCTGAAGATATTCACCTAATCGTTGCACATAAAGGCGCGAAACAACTTTACTTGTTTAATAGCCGCAACCAAATGATCGGTTCATTCCCTGCAACGATTGGTAGTTCAGATACTCCATCGCCTACAGGTACATACAAAGTCACAGGTGTTGCACCAAACCCATGGTACAGCTACTCACCGTCTAACTTTGTTCAAGGCAACAACAAAAAACCACTTTCATTACCACCTGGTCCAAATGGCCCTGTCGGTAATATCTGGATTGGCTTGAGCAAAAAATCATTTGGTATTCACGGTACACCGAACCCATCTGCTATCTCTAAAACTGCGTCACACGGTTGTATTCGTTTGACCAACTGGGATGCAAATGACTTAGGTAAGAAAGTGAAATCTGGTGTGACTGTTAAATTCTTAGAATAATTTTAGTCACATTTAAAAAAGCCTGCATCGTGCAGGCTTTTTTTATAGCTGTGCATCCATGCATAACAAAAGACTCAATCTTGGCTGAGCGTTGCAAAAATAGGATGAATTGTCGCTAAAAAACTATATATCCCGATTTAGTTCAATCTTAAAATAGGCACATGTTCAATAATTAAGATAAGGATGAATGCCATGAATGCTTTTTTACATCCAAGTGAAAACCGTGGTCACGTAAAAATGGGCTGGCTTGAGTCTAAACACAGCTTCTCTTTTGGTAACTGGTATGACCCGAAATACATGGGCGTTAGTGCGCTTCGTGTAATTAATGATGACTTAATTGCAGCACATGAAGGTTTCGGTCAACACCCACATGACAACATGGAAATTTTAACTTGTGTGTTAAAAGGTACCATTACGCATAAAGACAGCATGGGCAACCATGGTGGCATTTCTGCGGGTGAATGGCAGCTGATGAGCGCAGGTACAGGTGTGCGTCATAGCGAAATGAACCAAGGTGATGAAGATGTACATTTACTACAAATTTGGATCGTTCCAAATGAACGTGATGCTGAACCGACCTATCAACAAATTAAATGTGATCCACGCGATCAACCCAATCAATGGCATTTAATTGTCGGTCCAAATGACAATGCAGCTATGCATATTCGCCAGCAAGCGGAAGTTAAATCCGCATTTTTGACGAAAGGTCAATCTTTAGAGATCCATGCAATGCAGCATATCAACTATATCCATGTTATTTCAGGTTCAGTGCAAATTGCTGAACATAAAGTTGAAGCTGGTGGTGCAATTGCGTTCTTAGAAGATAGCCAAATTGAAGCGCTTGAAGATGCTCAAGTGATTTGGTTTGATTTACCCGAAGTAAAATAACGAAAAAGCCCTCAAATGTGAGGGCTTTTTTTATGCCGCTTGGCTCAGGCGTTCACTTCGTTTATACAACCACATCAACACCAAAGTTGGAATGATAAAACCTGCAGCCACCATGATGCCATGTAGGATTGAGGCATAAGGCTCAGCAAGCATGGCCACATGTTTCATTGGAGATGTCAATGGATGGAATCACTTTAAACATCTCGAAATCAATCATTTCGAGATATTCTTAAATGACGCTCAGTAGCTCAATATTTAGATAAAATTCATCAATCACTGGTGACTTCTCTTGAAGCACTTGCACTTTATGTACGATCCCTAGAATCTACCCAATCAGCCTTAAGTTTCCACGCGATAAAAATGATTTTGCATAAAGACGCAAAACATAGAGGCAAATAATTGCCGATCTTGTTCAGCTTGAAAAATGCCCCCGAAATAGTCCCGATCTGTGGTTAAAATTAAATCTAAGAACGTTGCTTGCTTGGGAACGACACCCTTTCTTTGGCAATATGCAAAATATGCGCTGACATCTTCAAATAAGATCCACCACTCCTGTGGACTTCCAATCTGAATGCCACCTAATGAATGCTGAAGATCAAACATCGCATTGAGCAGATACTGAAAATTTTGCTGTGAACTTTGAAATTGCAATCTCGGATAATCTGTTGTTAGATTTAAATCGATCAGATGTAAATGGACGCTCCGAGCACGCTCTAATCTACGTTTAACTTTGACATATTGTTGATACCGACGTCGATCTTTTGCTGTGACCGAAGTTAAGCGCGATAAATCCATATTGTCATGCAAATCACTAAGTTTCACTTCACACGCAATTACATTTTTAGCGGTACGCTGCGCAGCTCGAAATCGGTTCTCACCTGCTGCTTTTGTCAGTGCCTGTATCGCATCAATAATATGCGTTTGAAAACCCATAGCGCGAAGCTCATCCGTCGTTGTCTCTGTATCTTCTAAAATGTCATGTAATACAGCGACGATTTTAGCATCGGGATGTTGCACATTTTGCATCACACGAAGTGGATGCTGAATATAGGCTTGACCCGCTTTATCGACTTGTCCGAAATGGCGTTCAGTCGCCAAAGAAATCGCGTTTTCTAAAGTTGAAATAAAGAATCTCCCCTTCGTGGTCTTTTTTATTTTTCTCCATCATATTAACCAATGAATACAGATATTTGTAGCTCTAAGCGCGACCCGAACGACACAACTTGACTCGATAAAATGCATGTTTTCCAAGACTTCCGTGAGGTAGATCTTTTGCAAATACTTCTATGCCATTCGCGCCAACATTTCCAAAGTAATTTTTTTCACCTCTTTTTTACTTTGCTGAATATGGCTGCGCATTTTCTCCAATGCCGCTGTCACATTATGTCCAAGGATCAATTGTAAAATCTGTTGATGCTCTGCATAAGTGGCTTCAATTCGATAATCTTTAGAAAAATCTAAACGTCGAATAATACGGATTTTTTCACTCACATCCCGATGCACTTTCGCCATTTCACTATTACCGATTGCCTCAACCAATTGACAGTGAAATGCTTCATCTTGCATCGATAAAGTTTTTAAATCATGCAAAAACTGTTCGGGCTGAATACACCACAAATTCACCAATGTCTGTAAAGCCTGTTTGAGTTGTTCTGTTTCCATTTTGCAGAGCTGCTCAATGGCATAGCATTCCAGCAAAATCCGCAAATCATACAATTCTTCGTAGGCTTTAAAGTTCAGCGGCTTCACCTCCCAACCGCTACGAAAATGTACTCTTACATAGCCATCTTGCTGTAAACGGTATAAAGCCTGACGTACGGGTGTACGGCTCACTTCATACAACTCGGCAATTTCAGATTCGGTAAAACGTGCGCCCGGTTTGAGCTGGAAATCAAAAATATCGTTTTTTATTTTTTGGAAAACCAGCTCAGACAAGTTGTCTGAGCTTTTCCCAACAATGGCTGAGGTCATATTTATTCCATATAAACCAGCGGCTCACCGCTATGTACCGTTTGTCCTGCACGGCAGATAATCGCCTTCACTATGCCGTCATCATCAGCATAGACTGGAAGCTCCATTTTCATCGCTTCAATAATGGCTACAGTATCGCCTTTCTTCACAGACTGTCCAGCTTCGACAAAAATTTTCCAAATGTTGCCGGTCATCGACGCATTCAAGGCTGCAAATTGGCTATAGTCGGTATCATCTTGCAGGATTTCCATTTCCGCAGGTGCATCAAACTCATCTTTCCAGCGTTCAACTTCAGTTGTAAATGCCTGCTGCTGCTGTGCTTTAAATTCGGCAATACTGTCCTTCTCTGTTTCCAAAAAGGCTTGATAGGCTGCAAAATCAAATTCAGTTTCTTCAATTTTGATTTCCGCCACACCATTGGCAAAGTCAGCACGGAATTGATCCAGTTCAGCTTCGGTTACTTCATAATATTTAATTTGATCAAAGAAGCGTAAGAACCATTGCTGATCACCAAACTGCTTGTTCTTTTTAAACTTATTCCAAATAGGCAATGTACGGCCAATCAATTGATAACCGCCCGGTGAATCCATGCCATAAATACACATATACATACCGCCAATACCCACAGTACCTTCGGCAGTAAAGGTACGTGCAGGGTTATATTTCGAGCTAAGTAAACGATGGCGCGGATCTATTGGCACAGCACAAGGCGCGGTTAAATACACATCGCCCAAGCCTAAAATTAAGTAATTGGCATCGAAAATAATATCTTTGACTTGCTCACGGCTGTCTAAGCCATTAATGCGCTGAATGAAATCGACATTATTTGGCAACCACGGCGCTTTGGCACAAACACTTTCTTGATAACGTTCTACAGCACCTAAAGTGGCCGAATCCTCAAATGCCATCGGTAAGTGAATAATACGAGATGGAATTTTGATTTGGCTCAAATCTCCCATCTCATTTTCAAGCCCCAATAAGAACTGAATTAAATTCACTTGGCTGAAACGCAATCCATCATATTTAATCTGCAGTGAACGGACACCGGGTGAAAGCTCTAAAATGCCATCAATATTCGCTTCACGAATGAGTTGCATCAATCGATAAACACGTAAGCGTAATGCTAAGTCGAGGACATTTTCGCCATATTCCAGCAAGATATAACTGTCACCAGCCTGACGATAAATAGCTTTCGGCGCATGCGCATCTGCTTCACGCACAGCCAATACCCCTTCAGGCTTGCATTCAAAATTTGCCGCCTCTGAATTTTCAGGCGCTTGAGCAAAATTTTGAATATCGGCAATTTGCTGAACTTCCAAGGCATTGGCTTGTTCCACACTCATTGGATAGAAACTGATGCTGTCATCTGCCTTCAGTTGACCAATCTTCCAAAGTTCCGCTTTGGCAATGGTCACTGGGCAAACAAAGCCACCAAGGCTTGGGCCATCTTTCGCCAAAATCACAGGGAAATCACCAGTGAAGTTAATCGCCCCAATGGCATATTCACAGTCATGCACATTGGATGGATGCAAACCTGCTTCACCGCCATTTTCACGCGCCCAGCTTGGTGTCGGGCCTGTTAGGCGAATACCTAAACGGTTTGAGTTAAAGTGTACATTCCATGTTGAAGCAAAGAATTCTTCAATATATTCAGGTTTAAAGAAATCTGGTGCGCCATGCGGGCCATAGAGCACACCAATTTTCCATTCTTTGCCATAGCTTGGAATACGTTCTGCTGCCAAAGCTTGCGGTGCTGCTGTAGCAATTTCCAATCCATCCAAAGGCAGGCTTGGATTGACCATTTTAATCATGTCGCCTGCGCGAAGCACGCGCCCTGCATGACCGCCAAAATTACCCAATGCAAAGGTTGAACGGCTGCCTAGATATTCAGGCACATTTAATCCGTTGCGGATTGCAAGATAAGTACGGCAACCTGATTCAACTTGTCCGAGTGCCAAAGTTTGCCCGGCTTTGATGCTGATCGGCTGCCAAAAATCGACATTCACACCATCTAGAGTCGCGCTACATGGCGCACCTGCTAAGGCTACGATGCTATCGGCATGAAATTTAAGACTTGGTCCTTGTAAGGTAAACTCAAAGCCTGCTGCCGATTTTGGATTACCCACAACTTGATTGGCCAATTGAAATGCATAATCATCCATCGGGCCTGATGGCGGTACACCGATATCCCAATAACCGACACGCCCCGGGTAGTCTTGAATCGTACTTTGTGTACCCGGTTGCAGCACTTCAATTACATTTGGCACGTATTTAAAATCATCCAGCAGACGTGTCCAGATTTGCATATTATCAAAGCGTGCATCAGACACTACGGTATGCGCATAATCCAAGTTGGTGCTGATGCCATTCAGGCGGGTTTCAGCCAAGGCTGTTTTTAGCTTGGCAATCGCACTGTCTCGATCTGCGGCATGCACAATAATTTTGGCAATCATCGGGTCAAAATATTGTGAAATTTCTGTGCCTGTAGATACCCACGTATCCACACGAATGTCTTCAGGAAAATATACATCCGTGAGTACACCCGGACTTGGCTGGAAGTTTTTCACTGGGTCTTCCGCATAAATTCGCACTTCAATGGCAGCGCCATTGGGCTGAATATTGCTGAGTTTTTCCCAGTCCAAAGCATCACCTGCTGCCACTTTGAGCATGCATTCAATCAGATCTAATCCTGTCACCATTTCAGTGACTGGATGTTCAACCTGCAAACGGGTATTCACTTCAAGGAAATACACTTCATCACGGGCAGCATCATAGATAAACTCAACTGTGCCTGCGCTGCGGTATTTCACCAATTGACCGAGCTCTACTGCAGCACGGTGCAATTTTTGACGGGTCGCTTCTGGTAAATGCGGTGCTGGTGTTTCCTCCACCACTTTTTGGTTACGGCGCTGCAATGAACAGTCACGCTCACCAAAGGCAACGACTTGACCTAAACCATCACCAAATATTTGCACTTCTACGTGACGAGCTTTATCGACAAAACGTTCGAGAAACACACCCGCATCTTTAAAGAACTGCTCGCCTAGACGCTTTACACTTTCATACGCATCTTTTAATGATTGCTCATCATCACAGCGGGTTAAACCAATCCCACCACCGCCTGCGGTACTTTTCAGCATAATGGGATAGCCAATCTCTGCAGCAGATGCGAGTGCTTCATCCAAACTTGCCAATAAACCTGTGCCCGGTGTCATGGGTACATTGGCTACAGCTGCCAATTCACGTGCACGATGCTTCAAACCAAATTCTAAAATTTGTTCAGCCGTTGGCCCCATAAAGGCGATACCATTTTCCTCACATGCACGGGCAAAGTCGGCACTCTCTGACAAAAAGCCATAACCGGGAAATATTGCTTCAGCGCCGGTTTGTTTGGCTGCTTGAATCAATTTTTCAATACTTAAATAAGTCTCTGCAGGTTTAACACCTTCAAGTGAAACTGCTACATCTGCATCTAAGACATGTTGTGCATAACGGTCTGTCTCTGAATACACGGCAACTGACTGAACACCGAGTTTCTTTAATGTACGAATCGCACGAACAGCAATTTCACCACGGTTTGCAATTAAAACTGTTTTAAACATGATTATTTCCCCGAATTTTTTAATTTGATTTTGCTGTTGTTGCTTGCAGTGATTGGATATAGGCGCGCCAGCCACCAAATTCACTGATATTTTTTGCACCGTTTAGGCCATAGGGTTCGCAAATAAAGCCTTTCACCCAACGTCCATCGGCAAGCTCAACATTGCCCATACCCAGTGGTGTTGGAATTTCAGCGACAAATTCACCAAATCGTGCTTTTGGAATATCCCAAAGCTCGACAATAATTTTTTGACCCGATTCCTGACGTGCTAAACCTGGTTTCGGCGGTACAGTGCCCGGCAGTGCATAGAGGGCATAATCAGCAGAAGTGGTTGTGGTTTCGACATGCACGGCTTGGCGTGTTGTCAGTTGGAAATTGAGTGGCATGCCTGTGAGATGTGCACCCACAACCGCAACTCGAAAATGCTGTGCGGATGGTGCAGAAATGACTGAAGCTGTTTCAGGCAATGTTTTACCCATTGCACCGAGGGGTAATTTCAATTGCTTTTGCCATTTTTCTGCAAAATCTGCTAAAGCCGTATCGTGCCAAGCTGGTGCGATTAAAGTCATTCCAAAAGGCAGCCCATCGGCACGAAAGCCTGCGGGTACAGCGATGGCACTCAGGTCAGCTAAATTGGTAAAGTTGGTATAGGTGCCAAAGTGACTGTTATATTCAATCGGCGCTTCAGCCATTTCGGCCAGTGTATGAATGGTTGGTGAGCTTGGCACCACTAAGGCATCAAATTGCGCTAAGGTCTGCTGAATTTGGCGTGCCAATTCTTGCTTTAAATATTCGGCGTTATAGGCATCCACCGCAGTGTACTGCTGGCCTTTGGCAATGATTTCTAAAACAGTTGGATCAAAGTCGTCTGCGTGGCTGTCTAAAATTTCAGCTACGGCCGCCGTACGCTCTGCGACCCATGACCCTTGGTAAAGTTGTCTCGCCAATTGACTAAAAGCGCTGAAATCAATTTCTGTCAGTTCTGCGCCTAAGTTTTTTAATTCAGTCAGTGCTTGCTGAAATGCATCCGCCGATTGAGCATCGCCAAAAAATTCTAACTGTTTTGGAATGGCTAACTTTAATTGTGCGCTGAACTTTGCAGGCGCTGTTGCTGGGTTCACACGTGAATAGCTGTCGGTTACATCAAAACCTTCTATAACTTCTGCCACTGCAGTTGCATCAGCGACGGTTAAGGCAAAAATTGAAATACAATCTAAGCTCTTACAGGCAGGCAATAAGCCTGTATTTGAAAAGCGACCTTTGGTCGGCTTTAAACCGACAATATTATTGAAAGCTGCAGGGATTCGTCCTGAACCTGCAGTATCTGTACCGAGTGCAATCGGGACTAAACCACGTGCTACTACACTGCCTGAACCAGAGCTTGAACCACCGCTTACATAGTCAGGATTAACAGTATTCGGCACGGCACCAAATGGCGAACGCGTACCGACTAAACCAGTAGCGAATTGATCTAAATTGGTTTTACCTACAATGATGGCACCTGCTTGTTTTAAGCGCTGCACCACAGAGGCATCTTCAGTTTTAATGTCCGTAAATAATTTAAACGCAGCCGTCGATGCAAAGCCCACCACATCAATATTATCTTTCACTGCAATAGGCACACCAAATAAAGGTAAGGCCGTAGCATTTTCAATTTGTTTTAAAGCTTTAATCTGAGAAGTTAATTGCTCTATAGATGCAATGGAAATCCATGCTGGGTCTACGCGATCAAATTGCTCGACCAAGGCATATAAGTCTTCAAGTTGAATTGTGTTATTCGTGTAGGCCGCTTTCCATTCCGCTAAGGTCCAGCCTAAAGTTTTTATTGAGTTCATTGATGTGCTCATTCTTGTATCCAAGTTTGAATACTGTGTTGCACACATCATGCCAACTCTAATTATTATTTATTTTTCAATATCTTAATATATTTTATCAATCATTTGCCTATTTTATTTAGCCAGTACAAAAGGATAAATGTTCTATTAAGTTTCCAAGCTCCACTATTTTGGTGCATGACTTTTATAATCGTGTTTTCAATAGATTCTTTTCATTTAGATGCAGATATAAATACAGTGAACTTTCTATTTTCACTCTTTATAAGCTTTCAATTTAGATGTTTTGTATGACTTTGAACTTAGAATAAAAAGAACTGAGAAATATTTTGAATTTTATATATAGAAAAAGATACATCAATGATGGCTAAAGCAATATTGGGCTTTGAGATTGATCGGGTTGAATAGAAAAGTAGTAATAATAAAAGCTATTGATTCGCAAAATTTAGTTCAACAATCAAAACTAAAAAATGGTGCGCTCAGCGCGCACCGTAAATACAATTTAACTAATTGTTTATTATAAATATTTAAACCCAACCCACATCATTGTACCGCAAAAAATACCGTAAAAATTCAGCATTCTAAAAAATATTGATGATGGCAATGTAGGTCATTACCACCAACGAAATATATTGATTTCAGGTGCTACCACTACCCCACCTGACTATACATTGTTGAATGACAAAATGGCTCAACTAGTCGGTTGGTACAAGTCGGAAGCGCATCAGCGTCATCCTATTGAACGTGCAGCTAAAGTACACCTGGATTTTTTATTGATGGTAATAGACGCACATCACGTCTATTGATGAACCTTAAGTTGCTGAAATCTGGATATCCACCTTGCGTTATTACAGTTGAAAAATCGCGTGGCTTACTATGAAGCTTTGGATCAGTGGATGGCTTATGACAAAACTGAAGCTTTTATCCAATTGATTTCTGAAGCAGTGATCGAAGGATTTAAACCATATCAGATAATTTTAGGAATTTAGAGTTACTCCCATTTATATATTTCTTTATTTGTACTGCTGCTTAGGACATTTTATTTATTAGAGCCTTGTTGCCTAATGCTGTTATCAAAAAATTGTTCAGCGATATAATTTCAGAATGAAGAAGCCTACACATAGAATCTATCATACAAAGAATTGACCTTACCACAAACCTAATTTTATTAACTTATTCAATAAATCTCTTTCATAAATCAAAAAACGATCTTCTTTTTGGTTAATATTTGCACTCCGGATTTCTTAGCATTCGTGCATAATCTGCGGATGAAATACATCGATTCAAACAAGCTTTCTGATCCTCAGTTCA
>NZ_VOYW01000038.1:0-33174 GCF_013420085.1 Acinetobacter sp. YH12027 | reverse complement strand
CATGAAATACGGTATTCTGATGTGACAAAACCTGAATCCTGGTCGTTAAAGTGTTTGTTTGCACTCATATTTTAACTGTTAGGACTCAGGTTTTTTTATTTAAAGCAAACTATGGGACAGCAGTGGCATGATGCTCCTTTTTTATGTAACTGACTTAAGAAACTAATCTGGGTTTAGCCGCCACTTGATCAGACTTTTTTTCAAATTTCAGCACTCCATCTTCAAATGAAGCATGCTTTAATTCTTTACGATCTGCCAAATAGTTATTGCTGACTTTCCACGGTGCATGTTTACCCTGTTTTGGCATCACATCTGCCGCACGTGCAATATAACCTGAAGTCAAGCTTCCCATTACTGTGTCTTCTAACAACTCGGTCGCATCGCCTTGTGGAATCACTTGGTTATAACCATTTTGATCCATATAGTTAATCAATTTACAGATGTATTCAGAAGCAATATCAACTTTTAATGTCCATGAAGCATTAATATAGCCAATAATCATCGCCATATTTGGTACATCACTGACCATCACGCCACGGTACAACATATGCTTAGAGGTATTTAATGGCTGTCCATCGATTGTGGCACTGATCCCGCCTAGAATTTGAATGTTGAGTCCTGTAGCTGAAATCACCACGTCCGCTTCTAAATGTTTACCTGATTTTAATTGAATGCCATTTTCAGTAAAACTTTCAATTTGATCGGTTTCAACAGATGCACGGCCTTCGCGTAAAATTTTAAACAAATCACCATCTGGCACCACACAAAGGCGCTGATCCCAAGGATTGTAATCTGGGGTAAAGTGCTTCATATCCACTTTACCTTTCAACTGCAACTCAATTGATTTTAATAAAAATTTACGGAGTAATTTAGGTTGCTTTTGTGCAATAGCATAAACAGCCCGTTGGACACCGATATTTCGTGCACGGGTAAGTTTATAAGCAACATCTTCAGGTAATACTTTACGCATTTTGTCGTAAATGATGTCAATAGAAGGTACTGAGGCAATATAGGTCGGAGAGCGCTGTAGCATAGTTACATGCCCTGCACCGCCTTTTGCCATTGCTGGCACAAGGGTAATTGCTGTTGCGCCACTACCAATAATCACAACTTTTTTGCCTGCATAATTAAAATTTTCAGGCCAATGTTGTGGATGAATGAAGGTACCTTTAAAGTTTTCCTGCCCTTTAAACTCAGGTTGGAAACCTTGGTCATAATTATAATAACCCGTACAGCCAAAGACGAAATTTGCAACCCAGGTTTGTTGTTTCTTCTTCGCATCTTCAATAACAACAGACCATTTACGAGTTTGTGAATCGTAGTTCGCACTCACAACACGGTGCTGAAAATGAATTTTTTCTTTGATCTTATATTCATCAATCACTTCAGAAAGATAGCCTTTAATCGAAGACCCATCAGCAAGCACACTAGATTTTTTCCACGGCTTAAAATTGAAGCCAAAAGTTGACATATCCGAATCAGAACGAATACCAGGATATTTAAAAAGATCCCATGTACCACCGAAACTTTCACGACGTTCAATAATTTCAAATGAACGATTTGGACAATTTTTTGAAAGATGAGCAGCCAAACCTACACCGGAGATCCCTGCACCTACAATGAGAATATCAACTTGTTTTTCCATGTTGTTCTTTTAACCTATCTTAGATTTATATTTATTAAATCACATTTTTGACAATGCACAATGTCAAGTTTAAGCAAAAGGCGTTTTATTTTTATCTTTTAAGGACAAATTGAATTATTGTCTAACAATATATAGCCACCACAAAACTGCAGGCATTAAAAAAGGTCGGTTAAAAACCGACCTTTTTTAGAACAACGTACGCTGCTCTTCACGAAATTAGTTAACTTCGCGATCTACTAGCTCAACGTAAGCCATCGGTGCAGCATCACCTGCACGGAAGCCCGCTTTAAGAACACGTAGATAACCGCCGTTACGTTCTTTGTAACGAGGGCCAAGAACGGTAAATAATTTACCAACAGTTGCAGCTGAACGAGTACGAGCAAACGCTAAACGGCGGTTTGCTACAGAATCGACTTTAGCTAAAGTGATTAAAGGCTCAGCAACACGACGCAATTCTTTTGCTTTAGGAACAGTAGTTTTAATTAACTCGTGTTCGAACAAAGAATTAGCCATGTTTTGGAACATCGCTTTACGATGACTGCTTGTACGGCCTAATTTCACACCACTATTACGATGACGCATGGTGATAGTCCTACTTAATTAACGGCTACGATAAGCAAAGCGATCGTCCATGCGGAGGCTAGCCGGTGGCCAGTTCTCTAAACGCATGCCCAATTGCAAGCCTTTCGATGCCAGAACATCTTTAATCTCAGTCAACGATTTTTTACCTAAGTTAGGAGTTTTAAGCAACTCAACTTCAGTACGTTGAACAAGATCGCCAATGTAGTAAATATTTTCTGCTTTCAAACAGTTAGCAGAACGAACAGTAAGCTCTAGATCATCTACTGGACGAAGCAAAATCGGATCAACTTCTTCACGAGGCTCTTGAGCAACTGGTGCTTGATCTTTCTGAAGATCAACAAAAATTGCAATTTGTTGTTGCAAGATTGTTGCCGCTTTGCGGATTGCTTCTTCAGGATCAACAGTACCGTTGGTTTCAAGATCAATGATCAGTTTATCAAGGTCAGTACGTTGTTCTACACGAGCGTTTTCCACTGTATAAGACACACGTTTGATTGGGCTGTAAGAAGCATCTAATTGTAAACGACCCACTGGGCGAGTTTCGCCTTCAGGGAAGCGTGAATCAGAAGTCTCATAACCACGACCTTGAGAAACTTTCAGGCGCATTTTTAATGAGCCAGAAGCACTTAAAGTACCGATCAAATGTTCAGGGTTAACCACTTCAACATTGTGTGGTAAACGAAGGTCAGCGGCTGTAACGTCGCCAGGACCTTGTTTTTCCAATGTCAGATAAGCTTCATTTTGATCGAACAGCTTAATAGACAATCCTTTTAGGTTCAGCAAGAGCTCGACGATGTCCTGCTGCAAGCCTTCCAAAGTACTGTACTCGTGCTCGACACCTTCAATCTCTACTTCAACCACGGCTGCGCCAGGTAAAGAAGACAAAAGGATACGACGTAAAGCATTACCAAGAGTATGACCAAAGCCACGCTCTAATGGTTCTAGAATAACTTTTGCCGAGGTCCCGCTTGCCGCTTCGACCTTGATCGCTTGCGGAGTTAGAAACTCATTTGCAGTACGCGTCATTATTGCTACCTCAAGGATTATTTAGAATACAATTCTACAATCAAGCTTTCGTTGATTTCAGCAGGTAAATCAGAGCGATCTGGTGCAGCTTTGAACGTACCTTCCAATTTAGAATGATCAATTTCAATCCAAGATGGAATGCCACGTTGAGTCGCTAACTCAACTGCGTTTTTGATACGCAATTGTTGTTTAGCACCTTCGTGAACTGCAACAACGTCACCAGCTTTAACTTGGATAGACGCGATATTAACACGACGACCATTTAAAGTGATTGAACGGTGAGATACAAGCTGACGAGCTTCTGCACGTGTAGAACCAAAACCCATGCGATAAACAACGTTATCTAGACGGCTTTCAAGAAGTTTCAACAAGTTTTCACCTGTTGCGCCTTTAACACGAGCAGCTTCTTTGTAGTAGTTACTAAATTGACGCTCTAAAACACCGTACATACGACGTACTTTTTGTTTTTCACGTAATTGTAGTGAGTACTCAGATTGTTTGCCGCCACGAGCGCCACCATGTTGGCCAGGTGCTTTAGCAGCTTTTTTTGTTTTGACGTCAAATGGTTTAACGCCAGATTTTAATTGCAGGTCTGTCCCTTCGCGGCGAGAGAGTTTGCATTTTGGACCAATATAACGAGCCATGAATGTTTCTCCTTACACGCGACGTTTTTTAGGTGGACGGCAACCGTTGTGCGGGATTGGCGTCACATCGGTAATGCTGTTAATTTTATAACCCACTGCACCTAAAGCACGAACCGCAGATTCACGACCTGGACCAGGACCTTTTACAAGGACGTCCAAGTTTTTCAAACCGTAATCTAAAGCAGCTTTACCAGCAACTTCAGCAGCTACCTGAGCAGCAAACGGAGTTGATTTACGTGATCCACGGAAGCCTTGTCCACCAGAGGTAGCCCAAGCCAGTGCATTACCTTGACGATCGGTAATAGTCACAATGGTGTTATTAAAAGAAGCGTGAATGTGTGCAACACCTTCAGAGACGGTACGAGTGACCTTCTTGCGTGTGCGAGTATCTTTAGCCATCTTTTAGCTTCCAGAAATCTTATTTCTTAATAGGTTTGCGCGGACCTTTACGGGTACGTGCGTTAGTTTTGGTGCGTTGACCACGGACAGGCAAGCTGCGACGATGACGAAGACCGCGGTAGCAGCCTAAATCCATTAAACGTTTAATGTTCATGGAAATTTCGCGACGTAAATCACCTTCGGTAGGAACCTTAGTAACTTCTGCACGAATCGCATCAAGCTGAGCGTCATCTAATTCACGAATTTTAGTTGTTGGTGCAATACCAGCAGCAGCTAAGATAGCTTTTGCAGTGTGGCGACCAATACCAAAAATGTACGTTAGAGAGATAACAGCATGCTTGTTATCCGGAATGTTTACACCGGCAATACGAGCCATTCAATTTTCTCCAAAAAGGCAGTTAAGATAATCAACCGCCCGACAAAATCTTTGAGGGGCGGATAATAACCTAATTAGCCTACTGAAATCAACAGGTCTTGATCAGATTAACCTTGACGCTGCTTATGACGAGGTTCTGCGCTGCAAATTACGCGAATAACCCCATTACGACGGATAACTTTACAGCTACCACAAATTTTCTTTACAGAAGCTTGAACTTTCATAATGAAACCTCTAAGTGCGCTTATCCTTTCGGATGAGCAGTCGTTTTACGCATTAACGATTGATTGTCATATTGATGCGATGTGAGATGAGCTTGGAGCTGAGCCATAAAGTCCATCACCACCACCACTACGATCAGTAAAGACGTACCACCTAAGCTAAATGGAATACCAAATGAGCTTTGTAGAATCATCGGCATTAAACAGATGATTGTGATATAAACCGCGCCAATAAAAGTCAAACGATTCAAAATATGATCTAAATAGCGTGCAGTTTGCTCACCAGGACGAATACCCGGTACATAAGCACCACTACGTTTTAAATTCTCTGACACTTCTTTCGGACTAAATACTAGCGCAGTATAGAAGTAACAGAAGAAGATAATTAATGCACCAAATAGCACCAAATACATCGGTTGACCCGGCGACAATACGAGTGCCAAATCTTGTAGGCCACGTTTAATCACGCCAGCATTTGGGTCTGCACTGCCAACCCATTGCCCTAAGCTCGCTGGGAACAATAGCAATGAACTCGCAAAAATTGCAGGAATCACACCCGCCATATTAATTTTTAATGGCAAATGTGTTTGCTGAGCAGTAAATACACGACGACCTTGCTGTTTTTGAGCATAGTTTACCGGAATACGACGCTGCGCCTTCTCAATAAACACAATTGCTGCTAACACTGCAACAGATAGCAATGCAAATATTGCAAGACCAATTAAACTAGATTGGCCATTATCTACTGAGGTTAAAGATTGCAGAACCAAGTTCGGCAAACCAGCAACGATACCTGCGAAGATGATCATGGAAATACCATTCCCTACTCCACGCTCAGTAATTTGCTCACCTAACCACATCAGGAACATTGTACCTGCAACCAAAGAAGTTACAGCAGGAACGTAAAAAGCAAGTCCACTAGTCAAAGTAATATTTTGACTAATCAGACCTGCACACATCCCAACAGCTTGCACAAGTGCAAGAAACAATGTGCCTTGTCGCGTATATTGATTGATCTTACGCTTACCTTGTTCGCCTTCTTTCTTTAAAGCTTCCAGCGAAGGAACAACCGTAGACATTAACTGCACGATAATCGATGCAGAGATATACGGCATAATCCCAAGAGCAAGAATTGACATACGCTCTAATGCACCACCTGAGAACATGTTAAACAAACCAAGGATCGTACCTTGGTTTGCATTAAACAGATTCTCTAGTGCGGCATTGTTAATGCCCGGTACTGGAATATGTGCTCCCAGTCGAAAAACCAACAACGCCCCGATGAGGAACATCATACGGCGGATAATTTCACGATATTTCACATGAAAAGGTTGGCCTTTCATCATGTTAACATGACCTGTCGAACTAGGAGTCATAGACACTGGGGATTACTCCTCGACTTTACCGCCAGCAGCTTCAACAGCAGCTTTAGCGCCTTTAGTCAATGCAACACCTTGAACAGTGAATGCACGAGTAATTTCACCAGAAAGTACGATACGTGCACGTAACATATCTTTACGCACAACGTTAGCAGCTTTTAAAGTTTCAAGAGACACGATGTCGCCTTCAACTTTAGCAAGTTCTGATAAACGTACTTCAGCAGTTTTCAAAGCCATTTGGCTAGTGAAACCGAATTTAGGTAAACGACGATATAACGCAGTTTGACCACCTTCGAAACCAGGACGTGTACCACCGCTCTTACGTGAGTTTTGACCTTTGACACCACGGCCACCAGTCTTACCAACGCCAGAACCGATACCACGGCCTAAACGAAGGTTGTCACGCTTAGCACCTTCTGCAGGTGCAATTGTATTTAAACGCAGAGTCATGGCTTATTCCTCTACACTAACCATATAGTAAACTTGGTTGATCATACCACGGTTAGAAGGCGTATCTTGCACTTCAACTGTATGACCAATACGACGCAGACCTAAACCTTTAAGGCTAAGCTTGTGATTTTTCAAGCGATGCGATGAAGATTTAGTCTGGGTAACTTTAATCGTTTTCATGATTGATTACCCTTGAATTTGTGCTACTGATAAACCACGTTTCGCAGCAACTTTCTCAGGAGAAGTCATATCACGCAAACCGTTAAAAGTTGCGTTTACTACGTTAGCAGCGTTAGTAGAACCATAACACTTAGTTAATACGTTACGTACACCTACAGCTTCTAAAACTGCACGCATAGCGCCACCAGCAATTACACCAGTACCTTCAGAAGCAGGTTGCATGTAAACGCGGCTTGCACCGTGACGAGCATTGATAGGGTGCTGAACAGTACCGTCAACAAGGTCAACAGTAATCATGTTGCGACGAGCAGCTTCAAGTGCTTTAGAAATAGCAGCTGGAACTTCACGTGCTTTACCACGACCAAAACCTACGCGACCATTACCATCACCCACAACAGTTAATGCTGTGAAAGAGAAGATACGACCACCCTTAACAACTTTGGCTACACGATCAACGGCAACCAGCTTTTCAACAAGACCTTCGTTTTGTTCAACTTTAGCCATGATTAGAACTCCAAGCCGTTTTCACGAGCAGCATCAGCCAAGGCTTTGATACGACCATGATATTTGAAACCAGAACGGTCAAATGCAACTTTAGTTACACCAGCCGCTTTAGCACGTTCTGCAATTAAAGCACCAACTTTCTGAGCCGATTCAACGTTACCAGTAGTACCAGCACGTAGAGTAGCGTCTAAAGTAGAAGCTTGCGCTAATACTTTGCCACCATCTGCAGAGATAACTTGAGCATAGATGTGACGCGGAGTGCGGTTTACACACAAACGAGTCGCACCCAATGCACGGATGTGCAAGCGTGTGCTTTTCGCACGACGCAAACGGGATTGTTTCTTTTCGTTCATAAGAACCTCGCGCCTTATTTCTTCTTAGCTTCTTTACGAAGTACAACTTCGTCAGAATAACGAACACCTTTACCTTTATAAGGCTCTGGCGGACGGTAACCACGGATTTCTGCAGCAACTTGACCTAATTTAGCTTTATCAGCTGATTTAAGTACAATTTCAGTTGCAGTAGGAGTTTCTGCAGTTACACCTTCAGGAAGGTTGTAGTCGATCGGGTGAGAGAAACCAAGGTTAAGGTTAACAATGTTACCTTTAACCGCAGCTTTATAACCAACACCGATAAGCTGTAACTTACGTTCGAAACCTTCGTTAACACCTTTTACAAGGTTGTTAAGCACAGCGCGAGCAGTACCAGCCTGCATCCAAGCATCTTTAGATTCAGCTTTAGGAGCAATAACTAGAGTACCGTCTTCCTGTTTTAGCTCGACCAGCGCATGCAGGTTGAAAGACAATGTACCTTTGCTGCCTTTCACTTCGACCTGCCGGCCGTTCTGAGTAACTGTAACACCGTTAGGTACAGTTACTGGGGCTTTAGCCACACGAGACATGAGGAATCACCTATTAAGAAACAAAAGCAATAACTTCACCACCGATACCTGCAGCACGTGCAGCGCGATCAGTCATGATGCCTTTGCTTGTAGAAACAATTGCAATACCTAAACCTTGCTTAACGCTAGGAAGTGCATCTTTACCGCGATATTGACGTAGACCAGGACGGCTTACGCGTTTCACAGTATCGATAACTGGTTTGCCTTCGAAATATTTTAAAGTAATCGTTAAAGTCGCTTTGCCTTCATTGTCAGCAACAGCTACATCAGCGATATAACCTTCTTGTTGAAGTACGTTAGCAATCGCAACTTTCAACTTTGAGTTTGGCATAGAAACAGTTTGTTTCTTTGCCATTTGTGCGTTACGAACACGTGTTAGCATGTCGGCAACGGTATCTTGCATACTCATTTATAGTGCTCCTTACCAGCTTGCCTTAACAACGCCCGGTACATCACCTTGCATTACTGTTTCACGTAATTTGTTACGGCTTAAACCGAACTTACGGAAGTAACCATGAGGACGACCAGTTAAACCACAACGGTTACGTAGACGTACTGGAGACGCATTACGTGGTAATGCTTGAAATTTCATCATCGCTTCGAAACGTTCTTCGTCTGATGCATTTACATTTGCGATAATTGCTTTTAATTCAGCACGTTTCGCAGCGTATTTAGCAACAGTAGCTTCGCGTTTCAATTCGCGATTAATCATACCTTTCTTAGCCATATCGACCTCTTATTTGAACGGGAAGCCGAATGCACGCATAAGCGCACGGCCTTCGTCATCGGTGCGAGCAGTCGTAGTGATGGTAATATCCATACCACGAATACGATCAATCTTATCAAAATCGATTTCAGGGAACATGATTTGTTCCTTAAGACCCATTGAGTAGTTACCACGACCATCGAATGATTTCGCAGAGAAACCACGGAAGTCACGGATACGAGGGATCGCGATAGAGATCAAACGGTCTAAGAATTCGTACATACGTTCGCCGCGTAAAGTAACTTTACAGCCGATCGGCCAACCATCACGGATTTTGAAACCAGCGATAGATTTACGAGCTAAAGTAAGTACTGGTTTTTGACCAGCAATTGCTTGCATATCAGAAAGAGCGCCATCTAACAATTTCTTGTCAGCTGATGCAGCACCAACACCCATGTTGATGGTGATTTTTGTAATGCGAGGAATATCCATCACATTCTTAACGCCCAATGTTTCTTTTAATTGAGCCTTAAGTTCGTCATTGTAACGCGTTTTAAGTCTGGCCATTGCCTAGTCAACCTATTACTTCGCTACCGCCACTGATTCACCATTAGATTTGAATACGCGAGTTTTCACGCCTTCAATCACTTGGTAACCAACACGGTCAGCCTTTTGGGTTGTAGCATTAAAAATTGCCACGTTAGAGATATGAAGCTCAGCTTCTTGAGTTACGATGCCGCCTTCAGCGCCAGTAGCTCGGTTAGGCTTTTGATGCTTCGTTACCAAGTTAAGGCCTTCAACCTTAACACGGTCATTTGAAACAGACAAAACAGTACCTTGTTTGCCTTTTTCTTTACCTGCGATCACAATTACTTGATCGCCCTTTTTAATCTTAGCCATGAGTGCCTCTTATAGAACTTCAGGAGCCAATGAAATAATTTTCATGAACTGTTCAGTACGAAGTTCACGAGTCACTGGTCCGAAAATACGAGTTGCAATCGGCGCTTTGTTGTTGTTCAAAATAACAGCTGCGTTATCGTCGAAACGAATAACTGAACCATCTGCACGACGGATGCCGAATTTTGTACGTACAACTACAGCATTCATCACGTCACCTTTTTTAACACGTGCGCGTGGAATAGCTTCTTTTACAGTAACTTTAATAATGTCGCCAACAGAAGCATAACGACGATGTGAACCACCAAGTACTTTAATACATTGTACGCGGCGAGCACCACTGTTGTCTGCTACGTCGAGCATACTTTCGGTTTGAATCATTGCCCTACTCCAAAACCGAGCATCACCGGTCGCAATTTCGAAAGGCTCAAAGAGTACTCGAAATTGACCGATGATGCAAGAACGTTTAATTACTCAGCAGCAGCTTCAACAACTTCAACTAAAGTCCAAGACTTAGTTTTAGAAATTGGGCGGCTTTCTTTGATGCTTACTACGTCGCCAACTTTAGCAACATTGTTTTCATCATGAGCGTGTAATTTAGTTGAACGGCGGATTGATTTGCCATACAACGGGTGTTGAACGCGGCGTTCGATAAGAACAACGATAGACTTGTCCATCTTGTCGCTAACTACTTTACCGGTTAACGTGCGAACTGTTTGTTCACTCATTGTCCGTTCCCCTGTTTTTCGGTTAGGAGTGTCTTAATACGAGCAATAGTTTTACGAGTAAGCGCAACTTCGTGCGATTTACCCAATTGACCAGTTGCTTTCGCCATACGAAGACGGAATTGGTTAAGCTGTTGCTCATCAAGCAAAGCTGTCAACTCTTCTACCGACTTTTCACGTAGATCATTAGTTTTCATTACATTACCGTCCGAGTCACGATAGTGGTTTTAAACGGAAGTTTTGCAGCAGCAAGCGTAAACGCTTCGCGAGCAAGTTCTTCGTTAACACCATCAATTTCGTACAAGACTTTACCTGGTTTGATTTGGCAAACCCAGTATTCCACAGAACCTTTACCTTTACCCATACGAACTTCTAATGGTTTTTCAGTAATTGGTTTGTCTGGGAAAACACGGATAAAGATCTTACCACCACGTTTAATACGACGGCTGATTGTACGACGCGCTGCTTCAATTTGACGTGCAGTCATTTGACCACGTTCAATTGATTTAAGTGCAATAGTACCAAAAGATACTGAGCTACCGCGATGTGCTAGACCAGTGTTACGGCCTTTTTGCACTTTACGGAATTTAGTACGTTTAGGTTGTAACATGGATTATTCTCCTTTTTCAGCAGAACGATCATTGCGACGACCACGACGCTCTTGACCTTCACCACGACCACGACCACGTTTAGCTGGACGTTCTTCAGCTGGAGCTGGGTTCATGACTTGTTTCATGCCGCCCAAGATCTCACCACGGAAGATCCATACTTTAACGCCGATCGTACCGTAAGTAGTCTCAGCACGCATAGTAGCATAGTCGATGTCAGCACGAAGAGTATGAAGAGGTACACGACCTTCACGATACCATTCAGTACGAGCAATCTCAGCACCACCTAGACGGCCTGAAACTTCTACTTTGATACCTTTAGCACCAGCACGCATAGAGTTTTGAACCGCACGCTTCATAGCACGACGGAACATTACACGTTTTTCTAATTGAGAAGCGATTGCTTCAGCAACTAAACGAGCGTCTAAATCTGGGCGATCGATTTCGTTGATACTTACTTGCGCAGGAACACCCATAATGGCTGTTAATTCGCGTTGTAATTTCTCAATGTCTTCGCCTTTTTTACCGATCACGATACCAGGACGTGCAGTGCTAATAGTTACTTTAGCTGCGCCTGTAGGGCGTTCGATAAGAATATTGCTTACCATCGCATTCTTAAGTTTTTTAGTTAAAAACTCACGAACTTGAAGATCTTTTAGCAAATATTCAGCATATTGTTTCGGATTCGCATACCAGTTAGCGTTATGACGTTTCACAACACCTAGGCGGATACCGATTGGATGAACCTTCTGACCCATATCAAACCCCTACCTTAACGGTAATGTGACAAGTACGCTTAGTAATACGATCTGCACGGCCTTTAGCACGTGGCAAAATACGTTTCAGGCTCATGCCTTCATCAACGTAGATCGTAGAAACTTTAAGGTCGTCTACATCTAAACTGTTATTGTGTTCAGCGTTTGCAATCGCAGATTCCAATGCTTTTTTAACTAAAACTGCAGCTTTTTTGTTGCTGAAGTTTAAGATATTTAAAGCATGCGCAACAGATTTGCCGCGAATTAGGTCTGCAACCAAACGTGCTTTTTGTGCCGAGATAGCGGCACCGCGTAATTTAGCAGTTACTTCCATCATAGCACCTATTAACGTTTAGACTTCTTGTCAACACCGTGACCACGATAGGTACGAGTTGGCGCGAATTCACCTAATTTATGACCAACCATATGCTCAGATACGATCACTGGAACATGGTTACGGCCATTGTGTACAGAAATTGTTAGACCAACAAAATCCGGTAAGATCATCGAACGACGCGACCAAGTTTTGATCGGCTTACGGTTATTAGCCGCGATAGCCGCTTCAACCTTAGCGAACAAGTGCGCATCGACGAATGGGCCTTTTTTCAGAGAACGAGGCATTGTCAGATTCCTTTACTTGTTACTTAACGCGACGGTCGCGAATGATCATCTTAGTCGTACGCTTGTTGGTACGTGTTTTGTACCCTTTAGCTTTTTGACCCCATGGACTTACAGGTTGAATACCTTTGTTACGTCCTTCACCACCACCATGTGGATGGTCTACTGGGTTCATCGCCATACCACGTACGGTAGGACGAACGCCACGCCAGCGTGATGCACCTGCTTTACCAAGTGAACGAAGGTTGCTTTCTGAGTTAGAAACTTCACCTAACACAGCACGGCATTCAACGTGTACTTTACGCATTTCGCCTGAACGAAGACGAATGATAGCGTAAGAACCGTCACGACCCAACAATTGAGCAGATGTACCAGCAGAACGTACTAATTGTGCGCCTTTACCGATTTTAAGCTCGATGTTGTGAAGAGTAGAACCGATAGGCATGTTGCGAAGTGGCAAGCAGTTACCTGGACGGATTGGAGCATCGTTACCAGATTGAACTTGATCACCAGCGCGAAGGCCTTTAGGTGCAATAATATAGCGACGTTCACCGTCAGCATATTTCAATAAAGCAATATGAGCTGTACGGTTTGGATCGTATTCAATACGCTCAACTACAGCAGGGATGCTGTCTTTGTTACGTTTGAAGTCTACGATACGGTAGTGCTGTTTATGACCACCACCAACGTGACGAGTTGTAATGTGACCGTTGTTATTACGACCGCCAGTACGTTTTTTAGCTTCAACCAACGGAGCATATGGCGCGCCTTTGTGAAGGTGGTTATGAACCACTTTCTCTACAAAGCGACGTCCTGGAGACGTTGGCTTACATTTTTGAATCGGCATAATTTTCGTCCTTATTCCGCTGCGTTTTCAGCGGTATCGCCCAAGTCAGCCATTTCAACATCTTGGCCAGCTTTCAGGGTGACGTATGCTTTTTTAACATCAGAACGACGTCCTAATGTTTTACCAAAGCGTTTAGTCTTACCTTTAGTGATCGTTGTGTTAACTTTAACAACTTGAACACCAAATAGTTGCTCAACAGCTTTTTTGATCTCAAGTTTGTTTGCATCTAGTGCAACTTTGAACACTTGAACACCAGCAGTTTCGCCTAAAACTTGTGCTTTTTCTGAGAATACAGGTCCTTGTAGGACTTGATAGATACGTTCGTTGTTCATCCGAGTTCTACCTCAATTTTCTTAGCAGCAGCAACAGACATAACAACTTTATCGAACGCGATCAAGCTAACAGGATCGATTGCAGCAGCATCAACCACATCAACGTGTGGAATGTTGCGAGCAGCAAGATACAAGTTCTCATCAACAGCATCTGTAACGATTAATGCACGAGGTGCATTCAAGTCGTTAAGTTTTGCAAGCAATTCTTTAGTTTTTGGAGCTGCAACAGCAATCTCTTCAACTAAAACAAGGCGATCTTGACGAACAAGCTCAGCCAGGATGCATTGCATAGCACCGCGATACATTTTACGGTTTACTTTTTGAGACCAGTCTTGTGGACGAGCAGCAAAAGTTTTACCACCGCCAACCCAGATTGGGCTACGAATAGAACCAGCACGAGCGCGGCCAGTACCTTTTTGACGGAAAGGTTTTTTACCACCGCCAGAAACGTCAGCACGTGATTTTTGCGCTTTAGAACCTTGACGACCACCAGCTAAGTAAGCTGTAACAACTTGGTGTACAAGAGCTTCGTTAAAATCACGACCAAACGCAACTTCAGATAACTCAACAGCAGAGCCGGAAACAGTATTTAAATTCACGTTATTTCCCCTCAGGCCTTGATAGTAGGACGAACAGTAACGTCGCCACCAGTAGCACCAGGAACCGCGCCTTTAACAACTAGAACTGAACGTTCTGCGTCGATAGCAACGATTTCAAGACCCTGTGTAGTTACACGTTCAGCACCTAAATGACCAGGCATTTTTTTGCCTTTGAACACGCGACCAGGAGTCTGGTTTTGACCTGTAGAACCGATAACACGGTGAGATACAGAGTTACCATGTGTAGCGTCTTGAGTACGGAAGTTCCAACGCTTAACACCACCTTGGAAACCTTTACCTTTAGATGTACCAGTAACGTCAACAATTTGACCCACTGTGAACACATCCACACCGATAGTTCCGCCAACTTCACGACCTTCAAGATCAGCTTCTGTAGCGCGGAATTCTTGAACTAGACGACCAGCAGCAACACCAGCTTTCGCAAAGTGACCTTTCTGAGCGTTAGTTACGCGAGATTCGCGACGTTCACCAGTAGTGATTTGAATCGCTTGATAACCATCAGTTTCAAGCGTTTTGATTTGTGTGATGCGGTTAGGATCAACCTCAATCACTGTTACAGGTACAGAAACACCAGCATCTGTAAAGATACGTGTCATACCGCACTTGCGACCGACTAAACCAATAGCCATGTGCATAAACCTCTAAAAAAGCGGCCTAATTAACTTAGAGCGTTAATTAACCGAAAGCCTTAACCCAAAGCGATCTGAACATCAACACCAGCTGCAAGATCCAACTTCATCAATGCATCAACAGTTTTATCTGTAGGTTGAACGATGTCGATCAAACGTTTGTAAGTGCGGATCTCGTATTGGTCACGCGCATCTTTGTTAACGTGTGGTGATGTTAAAACGTTAAAACGTTCGATACGTGTAGGCATCGGGATTGGACCACAAACTTGTGCGCCAGTACGTTTTGCTGTTTCTACGATTTCTTGAGCTGATTGATCAATTAGACGGTGATCAAAAGACTTAAGACGGATACGAATTCTCTGGTTAGACATACCAGTTAACTCCAAGCCAAATATATAAAGAATCACCCTTGACGCATCTCACCCCACTTTAAAAGAGGCAAGTGTCAAGAGCAGTGAAATATCACTAAGGTCACGATCGATGCCGCGACTGTCACGATGTTAACTACTTTATTCGTAGCCAACCCCCTTCATCAAAGGGTCGCCCATTATAGCTATTGTTTAATGCATAAGCAAATCTCTTTTGCTGTTTTTCTTATATTTTTCATTTTTTATGCAAGATCAATTGCTTAACTTTTAATCAATAGGCGTTTTTTCTTAATACATACTCTATTGCTTGGTTTAGTATTTGATTTCCCTCAATAAATTTGTTCTTTGCGCTTTTCCGTAGATCATGTACTGGCTGTACATGTGTTCCTGAAAAAAATGCCACTTCTTCATCATTTTCCAAAAATAAATCGAGTACTTCTGGGGTAATTTCAGGATGAAATTGGAAGCCCAAAACATTTTGCCCGATTTGATACATTTGATTACGACATGCATCATTTTCCGCCAGCAATACCGCTCCTTTCGGAATTTCAAATGTTTCACTGTGCCACTGCATGACTTTAAACTCTTCCGGTAGTTTGAAACAGTCATGCGGTACGTTAGCGACCTTACGGATGGTCGTCCAACCCAATTCTTGTTGTGCATTTCGGCTCACCGCCCCACCCAAAGCATTGGCAATCAATTGCCCGCCTAAACAAAGCCCGATTGCGGGTTTGCCGAGTGCTAAATAGCGTCGCAGCCATCGTTTTTCTATTTTTAACCATGGGAAATTTGCCTCATCATTTACGCTCATGGTCCCACCCATGATGATAAGTAAATCGACATCTTCAACATGCGGCAAAGCCTCGAGATCCAAGGCTTGATCGACAGGTAATGCAAAGAATTCTGTGGCCGTAATTTTGGCCTGATGCTGTTTTAAAAAATCATAACAACTGCCGAACCCTTCGCCAGCAATATGCTGAAAATAATGTACTTTTAAATGCGACTTCATGCGCTAAACCTATTGTTGTTGCTCTGATATCGGTTTTGCAAGAATGAAGCCAACTTTGCTTTTCACTTAATTTTCTATACAAAAGCATCGTAAATCCATGCGTTTTAGTCGTATTCTTTTGAACATTCATTATTATTTTGATCATTTCAGAGCGCCACGTGAAAAAGAATCCTCAAACTGAACTCATTCATGCACCAAGAAAGGCACCACAATACATCAATAGTGTTCAACCTCCCCTGTTTCGTGCATCCACTATAATTTTCGAAAATACAGATGCGCTATTTAATCGCCATTGGACTGATGATTATGACTATAGCTATGGCACACATGGTACGCCCACTACATTTACCCTAGGGGATCAGATTGCTCAGATTGAAGGTGGCTTGTATCACTTACTCGCACCAAGCGGTTTATCTGCAATTAATTTGGTCAATTCATGTTTTTTAAGTCAGGGGGATGAGGTTTGGGTCGCAGATAATATCTATGGCCCAAATATGGAACATCTGCGTAACCTAGAAACCCGCTACGGCATCATGGTCAAGGTTTATAACCCGATTGATGTCGATTCATTTAACCCTTCAGCGCAAGCCAAGCTTATCTGGTTAGAAGCGGCGGGTTCTGTCACTTTAGAGTTTCCTGATTTAGTCGGCTTGGTCAAAAAAGCCCAAGCACAGAACATGCTCACTGCACTGGACAATACGTGGGGTGCTGGTATCGCCTTTAATGCTTTTGATTTTGGCAATGAACACCTAAGCGTGGATATCAGTGTGCATGCCTTGACCAAATACCCAAGTGGTGGTGGCGATATTTTAATGGGCTCGGTAATTACACGAGATAAAAAGCTTCATCACAAACTGTTTCGTGCCCACGCCATTCAAGGCATTAGTATCTCTGGTGATGACGCCGCGCAAGTACAACGCAGCCTGGCTTCTATGCGCTTGCGCTATGAACACCAGTCACAAAGTGCTTTAACTTTATTAAATTGGCTAAAACAACAGCCAGCCTTTGTACAGGTTTTACACCCAGCCGATGAAGCTTCCGCAGGACATCAGTATTGGAAAGAAATTTGTACAGAACAACACAGTGCAGGCTTGGTCAGCGTGGTATTTAATGAAAAATATAGCCTGCTAGATGTACGCTGCTTTTGCGATGCGCTGAAACTCTTTAAGCTTGGTTTTAGCTGGGGTGGCCCAGTCAGTTTAGTCATGCTATATAACTTAAAAGATATGCGTGTACTCGAACATTCACACATTCAAGCCGGCTTACTGGTTCGCTTTTGTATAGGACTAGAACATCCTGCAGATTTAATACAAGATATAGAAAACGCACTACAACATTTAAATAAACAGCAACTCGAATAAATACAGGAACATCTATGGGTACACCAATTGTTATTGGCAAAAAAACACAAGACACTACACAAGATGTGGTGCTTCATTCACAATTTGCAAACCGCCATGGTTTGATTGCTGGGGCCACAGGTACTGGTAAGACGGTGACGTTGAAGGTGTTGGCAGAAAGTTTTTCTCGGCTGGGTGTACCTGTATTTTTAGCCGATGCCAAAGGGGATGTTTCTAGCCTTGCCAAAGCAGGTGAAAGCAATCCTAAGTTTGACGAACGAATTAAAAGTTTAAATATCGAGAGCATTCCTTTTGCTGCCTCCCCTGTGGTGTTTTGGGATTTGTTTGGTGAACAAGGTCATCCCATTCGCACTACCATTTCTGAAATTGGCCCACTGCTCCTTGCCCGAATCCTCAACTTAAATGACACGCAAGAAGGTGTGTTATCAGCGGTCTTTCGTATTGCTGATGATCAGGGCTTATTGCTCATCGACTTTAAAGACTTAAAAGCCATGATCAGCTACGTCAGTGAACATGCAGCAGAATTTAAAAATGAATATGGCAATTTATCACCTGCAAGCTTAGGTGCAATTCAACGTAATTTGCTCGCATTGGCCGATCAAGGTGGTGACAAGTTTTTTGGTGAGCCTGCGCTCAATATCATGGATTTCATTCAAACGGATGCACAAGGTCGTGGCAACATCAACCTGCTCGCCGCCGACAAGTTAATGAATACCCCTAAGCTCTATGCGACTTTTTTACTTTGGATGCTGTCAGAACTGTTTGAACAATTGCCCGAAGTTGGAGATATGGATAAACCCAAACTGGTGTTCTTCTTTGATGAAGCGCATTTATTGTTTGATAATGCCAGCCCTGCTTTACAAGAAAAGATTGAACAAGTGGTTCGTCTGATTCGCTCTAAAGGGGTCGGCATTTACTTTGTAACGCAAAATCCACTTGACCTACCTGAGAGTGTTTTAGGACAACTGGGTAACCGTGTTCAACATGCGCTACGTGCATTTACCCCGAAAGATCAGAAAGCTGTTAAGACGGCAGCAGATACTTTTCGAGCCAATCCTGCGTTTAAAGTCGATCAAGTGATTACGGAACTGGCTGTAGGTGAAGCACTGATCAGCTGTCTAGATGAACAAGGCACACCTCAAATTGTTGAACGTGCTTGGGTGATGCCACCCTACTCTTCATTTAGCCCAATTGCTGTAGAAGAACGCAAAGCTCTGATGGCAAATAGCGTTGTCGCAGGTGTGTATGACACCGAAGCAGATCGTGAAAGTGCCTATGAACTTTTACAAAATAAAGTGGCGGAGCGCCAACAACAAGCCGTCCAAGCGGAACAAGATAAAATAGAAGCCAAAGAACAAGAAGCGTTGGCCAAACAACAAGCCAAAGAAGCAGATGCACTCGCTAAACAGCAAGCGCGTGAACAAGAACGCCTTGCACGCGAACAACAAAAAGACGCTGAGCGCTCAGCCAAACAACGTGAAAAACTGATTCAAGACACTGTAGGAACTTTTGCAAAAAGTGCAGCACGCAGCTTGGGTGGGTCGACAGGTCAGAAAATTATCCGTGGCCTCTTAGGTTCTATTTTCGGCAAGAAATAATCTAAAAGCCCAATTAAAAAGTACAAATTTATGGAATCTTTTTATATTCCATAATTTTTTTATGGTTTTTACTAAAACATGTATTGCGCGGATGTATTTAAAAATGTATTTTAAATACATCTTATAAATAACAGCCATGAGAGATCAGCTATGACTCCGCAGCAAATTGACCTAGTAAAAGCAACTGTTCCTGTTCTACGTGAAAATGGTGTCGCGCTGACTGGTTACTTCTATAATCGTATGTTGGGCAATAACCCTGACCTCAAAGAAACCTTTAACATGGGACATCAGCGCAGCGGTGCTCAGGCACAAGCCTTGGCGGGTGCTGTATTGGCTTATGCTGAAAATATTGAGGACCCATCTGTACTTTTACCAGTTGTAGAATTAATTGCGCATAAACATGTGAGTCTTAACATTCAAGCGCCAGACTATAATATTGTCGGCGAAAATTTGCTGCACTCGATCAGTGAAGTATTAAGCATTTCAATGGAAGATCCACTGATTGCAGCTTGGGCAGCAGCATATGGACAATTGGCAGACTTGTTTATCAGCACTGAAAAAGCGATTTATGAGCAACATCAGCAAACTAAAGGCAGTTGGTTAGGTTGGCGTAATTTCAAAATCGCGAAAAAAGTGGCTGAAAGTGATGAAATCACCTCATTCTACCTTGAGCCTTCTGATGGTGGTGATTTACCAAAATATGAAGCAGGTCAGTACATCTCTGTACGTGTATTGGTCGATGAGCTGGGTCTAAAACAACCACGTCAATATACACTGTCTACCAGCCCACAAGACAACTACTTACGTATCTCTGTAAAACGTGAAGATCAGAAAGGTGACTTGGTTCCAGGTTGGGTATCAAATACACTGCATGGCTTGGAGATCGGTTCAGAAATCGAAGTGTCTGCACCAACAGGTAATTTCTTCCTGATTGATTCACAAAAACGCAATGTCTTTATCAGTGGTGGTGTAGGTCTAACACCAATGATTGCGATGCTGAATCAGTTGGTGACTTTAGACATGCCACAACCTGTAACCTTTATCCATGCCTGCCGTAGCAAACAAGTGCATGCAATGCATAAACACATTCAGGATTTAGAAGCAAAATACCCACGTCTTAGCACCTTTACAGCGTATGAGTTCCCTCATGCTAATGATAAGTTAGGTGAAGATTATGATGCTGCTGGTCGTCTAGACTTAGGCAGCATGGATACTGCACTGTTACCGATCAATGCGGATTATTACCTTTGCGGTCCAATGCCATTTATGGCTGAACAACAGAAAGCTTTAATTGCTCGTGGTATTCCTGCTAGCAATATTCACAGCGAAGCTTTCGGCACTGGTGGTGTAAAACACTAACTAAGCTATTCACCTGAAATACAAAGGGTTAGTTTAGTTATGCTAGACTAGCCCTTATTTATTTCTCTCAGACTCACAGTATTATCATGCAACTCAATAAATTCACCGATTATGCATTACGCATTTTGCTCTATATCGCACGCCCTCGTGATGTGCCTTATAACATTGCTGAAATTGCAGAAGACCTGCATGTTTCGCGTAATCACTTGGTGAAAATTGTGCATTTTATGGCAAAACAAAACTGGTTAATCACCAGCCGCGGCAAAGGTGGCGGTATTCGTCTAAACCCTGAAGCACTTGAGGCTCAGCTCGGTCAAATCGTACGAATTCTGCAAGGCCATCACCAGATAGTAGAATGCAATGACCCACCCTGCGTACTGCGCAGTCAGTGTGGTTTAAAAAGCATTTTAGACCAAGCTTTAGAACAGTTTTATCAAAGTCTCGATCAGTACAAACTTGCCGATGTCTTGCAACCAAGCAGCGCATCTAAATTTACAACACAATCTCCGATTCAAATGATCAATCTCTAATTTCACTTTGCCTGCGACAAAATTCGCTTGCCTGCCCGACTTCCTTTATAATGCGTGTTGTTAAATCAGTTATTGAAGTTGGGTTATGCATCAGCACAGAGGAAAATCACGAAACAGTAAAGCGGCCAATGCGCCGAAGCAAAAGATTACTTACGAGAAAAAAGTAGACTCTGCGATTACTGAATATGCTGTGCGCTCGCTCAACTGGCTACGCAAAGCTGAGTTCTTAATGAGTGCGCCTAAACTCAACCTCTGCGTTGAAGATACCGGCTATGAAATTGCCTTTGCTGGCCGCTCTAATGCGGGTAAGTCGAGTGCCATTAATGCGCTCACCAACCAAAAACAATTGGCACGTGCGTCGAAAAAACCGGGTCGTACCCAAATGATCAACTTTTTCAGTCTAGGAAATCCTGATCAGCGTTTGGTCGACTTGCCTGGTTATGGCTATGCCGCTGTACCTGAAGCGATGAAAATCGTGTGGCAAAAAGAGTTAGAAAACTATCTGATACACCGTGAAAGTTTACAAGGTCTTGTGCTGTTGATGGATATCCGTCATCCACTACAACACTTTGACGTCATGATGTTGGAATGGGCACATTCACGTAAATTGTTCGTACATGTACTCCTGACCAAATCAGATAAATTAAACCGTGGCCCAGCCTCTAAAGCACTACAAGAAGTGAAAGCAGCATTGAAAAAAATGAAGCTAAACTTCTCTATCCAATTGTTCTCATCATTGAATAAACAAGGTTTAGAAGAGTTAGCGAGTGTCATGGCGGGTCGTCTTAACTTCACTCTAGAACAATCGACAGAGTTTGATCTCGACAGCATACCTGAAGCATCGGAAGATGATATTGAAATCGATGCAGATGCGGAAGCATTCGACGACATCGACACTACATCTGAAGATTTACCCCAAGCTGAAGGCAAAAATTCAGACCACTAATCCAGTAATTTTAAAGTCAGCGCAAGGATGATTGTCTGACAAAAAGTATCATCTGAAGATAATGAAATGTCCTGTATTGCTAATCACAATGCAGGATTTTTTTTGGATACTGAATACATCAGATGTGTACTCGATCACATAAAAACAAGGATAGGTCATGAAATTACTCTCCCGCTTGAGAAACACAAAACTTGGATCATCAATCGAATATAAAATTAAGCCACGTAAAGTGAAATTTGAGTGGCAAGATACTCAAGTTGACTGGGTACCCAACCAAGCTTTTGTCAGCTATTTTATTAATGAAATTAATATGATCTTACCGGCAGGTGAGTTTTGGTTTTGCCGTCTGTATAACAAAGTATTGCCACAAATTAGAGATGAAAAATTAGCAGAGGACGTTAAAGCATTTATCCGCCAAGAAGCCATGCATGCTCAGGCGCATAACTCTACCAATAAAGAATATCTATCTCACCGCAATATCAGTATTCAACGCAACCTTGAAATCATGGACTTTCTCTTTGGCAAACTGCTTGCGGACCAACCTTTAGGGCTCAACGTACCTAAAGCTTTGGATCATCAGTGGGATCTCTTTCGTTTAGGGGTAATTGCAACAGTTGAGCACATGACCTGTGTACTAGGCAAATATGCTTTATATAATAAAGAGTGGGAACGCCTCGGTGCCGATCCGAATATGCTCGATCTAGTAAAATGGCATGGCGCAGAAGAATTAGAACATCGTACCGTGGCTTTTGATTTGTATCGTCATCTCGGTGGGGGCTATATTTCTCGCTATTATCAAAGTGTGATCGTGATTGCTGCCGTACTTGGTCTATGGGTCGATGGTGCAGCACATATCATGCAGCAAGACTCGCGCTATGCATCGATTAAACCTGCCGTATATAAACCGTGGATTTGGCGTGAATGGGCGCGTATCGCGCAAAAAGACAATCGCTTATTGCCACATCCGCTTTGGTTAGTGTCGCAGCAATTGGGGTATTTAATGCCTTGGTACGATCCTGTGCATGAAGCGAAAACTGAAGATGCGATTGCCTATCTCGACAACTCTCCTGCTGCAAAACGTGCCGCACTGAAAGTCGCTTAAACACTACTTTAAAATCTGTATTAAGCAGGGTTCGCCCTGCTTTTTTTGTACCCACATCCATTACGCTCAATTTTTTATTGAGCAATCAACACACTCAAGATGGATAAGGTCATAAGTTCAAGGTTTAAAGTACAGGTATTCCGAGTTCCCTATTCTCTTTAAAATGCATTTATACTCAGTCTCATCCTAAAATAAAAATACACCGTTCAGGAGCATCTCCATGCACGCTCACATCTCCGTTATTACACTGGCCGTGAAAGATTTACACGCTGCATTCGCGTTTTATCAGGAGGGTTTAGGTCTAAATAGCGCAGGGATTATTGGGACTGAATTTGAACATGGTGCTGTGGCATTTTTTGATTTACAACACGGTTTAAAGCTCGCACTCTGGCCGCAAGATAGCCTGAGTCATGACACCGGAATCAGTACATCAGCGTTTTGTCCAACTCAAATGTCTCTTGGACATAACGTCAACAGTACCGCAGCCGTCGATCAAATCATGCAACAAGCCCAACGCGCAGGTGCAAAAACAATTAAGCCCGCACAGCCCACGTTTTACGGTGGTTATGCAGGCTATTTTCAAGACTTAGATGGGCATCTGTGGGAGATCGTCTACAACCCACATTTTAGCTGTCTATCTGCTTAATTCGACAACGCTGGTTCATCTACATCTCGCGTATGACGATCCACCACCACACTAATCATCATATCACCCTGTACGTTCACCACAGTCCGTACCGTATCCAATAGACGATCGATCGGCAGCAATATCGCAATGGCTTCTGCAGGAAGCCCAACCGATTGTAAAACCATAATCATTGTCACCATTCCAGCACTTGGAATGCCCGGTGCGCCGAGTGACGCAATCATGGCGGTTGCACAGACAATTAACTGCTGACCCAAGGTTAAATCTAAGCCCATCAAGTTAGCAATAAATAACGCAGCAGCAGCTTCATACAACGCTGTACCATCCATATTTAACTGTGTGCCCAATGGAATCACAAAACCTGCTGTTTGAGGACGTACGCCTAAATTTTCCTGCGCACATTTCATCGACAGTGGCATCGTTGCTGAACTTGAACTGGTTGCAAAAGCAGTGATTAAGGCAGCTCGTGTTCCTCTAAAAAATGCCAGTGGACTCATTTTCCCAAAAATCCAAAGCAACAGAGGTAACACCACTGCCCCATGGAAAATCGTGGTCCCTGTGACTACGGCAGCAAACTCCGCGAGGCGACTCAACACCGAAATATCTTCGGTAGCAATCAATTTAGCCAATAATGCAAAAATACCAATCGGTGCAAGCTTCATCACCCAACCGATGATCATCATCATGATGTCAAAAAATTGCTGACTGAGCTTTCTCACACTTCGAAATTTTTCACCGCCTTTGACCAAGGCCACACCTAAAAATAGTGAAAACACCACGACAGCGAGTACATTGCCATCACTAAAGGCTTTAAACGGATTGATCAGTGTATTTTGAATAAAATTGGTAAAGAATGAACCTGCTGTGAGGGTGTCAGGACTCTGATGTTGTTGCATTGCATCTTGGAACATGACGATGTCCACGCCCTGCCCAACTTTAAAAATATGCGCACATGCTAGACCCAAGATCAGTGCCAAAGTCGTGGTGGTGACACAGCAAGCTAAGGTAATTTTCCACGTACGACTCAGCTGACCACCCGCTTGTAAATTCGATACCCCCACCACAATCGAACTAAAGATCAGCGGAACCAAGATCATTTTCAGCAAGCCAATAAAAATACTACTGGCAATCCCCAGGCCATACAGGCTGGCGGATAAAAACTGCGTCTCTGGAAACTGAATTAATAAAAAGCCAAATGCCACACCCAATATTGCGGCAATTAAAATCTGCGTATTTAAGCTCATTGTGCCTTGCATTTATCATCCTTTATTCAGGCACTATGCCATGCGACCCATTGAGAATCGAGGAATTTTTTGTCACATATACTACTACAATTCTGCAAAGCACGAATTCAGCTCCATTCAACTTATACTGCACCCTAATTAGATAACTCGAATCCGTGAGTAGCTTCACACCAATAAATGACGGAAATAAAAAAACCGAATCAGAAGATTCGGTTATTTCAGCATTTCAACATGTACGACTTAACACATAGTGCTCAAAGCTTATTGCGTTTCAATTTCGCGTAAACGGATCAAGCCTTCTTGTGTCGTACTACAGACCAACTCACCGTTTTGCCACATGCGACCAAAATTTAGACCACGTGAACTGGCACTGACGGTAGCATCCATGTCATAAAGCATCCATTCATCCACACGGAATGGCTTATGGAAATACATGGCATGATCAATACTCGCACACTGCAAACTTGGTGATAAATAACTTAAACCATGTGGACGTAGTGCAGTCGTCATCAGCGTAAAGTCTGAATAGAATGCCGCAATAGCCTGATGTAAAGAGATGTCATCAACGTCAGCAGCAATTTTGTCATGGGTACGAATATAGTGTGCATACGACGGCGCAGCAGGCTGCGGTTGGTACGGGTTTTGCGGATCAATCGGGCGAATTTCCACATGACGGTCACGCATAAAAGATGCACGGACGTTTTCAGGAACAAATTCCACCATCATTCGTTTTAGCTCAGCTTCAGGTTTTAAATCTTCGACGGCTGGATATTCTGGCTCTGCAACTTGGTAATTCAAACCTTCTTCTTGCTCTGCAAATGACACCATACACATGAAAATGGTTTTACCATGTTGAATCGCACGAACCTGACGACTCACAAAACTGCGTCCATCGCGAATACGATCTACTTCATAAATGATCGGTGCATTGATATCACCACCAAATAAGAAATAGGCATGTAAGGAATGAGCAGGTCGATCTGTTGTATAAGATGCCGCACGGAGCGCCTGACCTAAAACCTGTCCACCAAAGACACGCTTCCCGACCAAATTTCGGCTTTGCCCACGAAAAATATTTTCTTCTAATTTTTCAAGACTGAGTAAATCAACCAACTCTTGTGTTAAGGCATTCATAACAAACCTATCTATCATTCGGGATTAAGCTAACGCAGGCAACATCAACAGATGTTTAAATATATTTTCCATTTTGCCATAAATCCAGACTAAAACCCTAAAGATTCGCTGACTGATCTGTCACCTTGCTGATGCAATATAACTGCTAAAAATACGTTTTTTAACGATAAAATCTTACAATATCTATGCAATTTGTCAGAAAATGACATACAGTTTTTAAGTACAATTACGCAGAATAGATTCCCCTCAGAATCTCTGTGGTTTGGTCATGAAAAGTAGGAGTTTGTATGTCCAAGAGCGGCTTTGGTCAGATGTATCGAAAGCTTTCGAGTAAACTGCTTGACCTTGTGGTAACACCGCATGTTTTAGGTGAAGTCCCTGTAGAACCTGTAGTGACTGAAACCGATACAGATACCGGCGTACAGACAACGAAAATTACCTGCTACGTTCTGCAAAATCATTCACGGAGTAATGCTTTAATTGTCGATGGTGAAACCCGTCGTTTAAAGCTACACCCTGCACTCGACCCAATGACTGTGGGTACGCAAACAGAAAAAGCCTCTGTGGTGTTTTTACAACATCATGATGAAGACAACTTACTCAATCCACCGCCACATGCCTTTCCACCTCGTTTATTGCGTTTAATTGAGGTTTTGGAAAAAAATCCTGATGCGGATGTTGAGCTCGTTCCTGTAACCGTGCTGTGGGGTCGTGAACCCGATAAAGAAGATTCTTGGTTTAAATTATTATTTACCGATACATGGTCTACACCAAGCAAAGTGAAGCAGTTGGTCAATATTGGTTTGCACGGTCGTCAATCGTACCTTGAATTCCATGAACCACAGTCTTTGCGTCGTTTGGTTGAATATGCCAAAACTACACATCCAAACTTGTCACCTGCGACTTATATTGTCAGCACACTGAATGATTATTTAGATGCACAGCGTGAAGTAGTTTTGGGGCCGGATTTATCTGACCGTCGTAATGTGATGCACGGCCTGATCAAATCTACGGATGTGCAAGATGCGATTCGTCGTGAAAGCATTCGCAGTAAAATCAGTATGGTTGAAGCTGAACGTCGTGCGATTGGTTATTTAAATGAAATCGTTTCTGACTATTCAGCCTCAACGGTTCGTTTTGCTGACTTAGCACTGACTCGTCTGTGGACACAGCTTTATGATGGCGTCGAAGTGCATAACTTCAGTACCGTTCGTGAACTGGCCAAAGACTACGAGATCATTTACACCCCATGCCATCGTAGTCATATCGACTATTTATTATTGTCATATGTGATCTATAAACGTGGCTTGATGGTGCCGTACATTGCTGCGGGTGATAACTTGAACATGCCATTTGTCGGGCAAATTTTACGTGGCGGCGGCGCGTTCTTTATTCGTCGTTCATTCCGTGGCAATGGTCTCTACACCACCGTATTTAAAGAATACCTCTACAGTATTTTGGTGCGTAATACACCGCTTGAATACTTCATCGAAGGTGGGCGTTCACGTACTGGTCGTTTATTACCACCGAAGACCGGCATGCTCGCCATGACTGTCCATGGTCATTTACGTAATCCAGCCAAACCGATCGTGTTCTTACCGACCTATATTGGTTATGAGCGTTTAATGGAAGGTGCGACCTACGTTGGTGAAATGAATGGTAAGCCAAAAGAAGGCGAATCAATCATCGGGATTATGAAAACACTGCGTAAGATCGAACGTATTTTCGGTAAAGTTCATTTGAACTTTGGTGAGCCGGTTTTCCTTGATGATATGTTGAAACAGCATAATGCAAGCAACATCAAAATCGAGAAAAATGACGACCCAATTCCGCCAGAAGTTTCGGATGCCATTAACAGTTCTGCACACGTGATTTTAGAAAATATTAACCGTGCAGCAGTGGTGAACCCAGTTTCATTGCTTTCACTGATTTTATTGGCAACATCTAAACACACTTTAGATGAAGAGATTTGCATTAAGCAGTTAGATACCTATCGCGATCTTTTAAATGCCTTACCTTACGATGAGCGCATGCAAGTAACACCGCTGTCAGGTAAAGAAATCATTGCTTATGGTTTAAAACTCAAGCTGATCAAACGTGTTAATCATGTTCTTGGCGATATTATTGCCATTGCTGATAATCAAGCGGTGCTGTTAACCTACTTCCGTAACAACATCCTGCACGCATTTATTTTGCCATCACTCATTGCCGCTTTGGTTGAACATAATGGTTCTATTCGCCGTGGTGATTTGATTAATGTCATTCGTACACTGTATCCATTCTTAAAAGCTGAGTTATTCCTCAAATGGAATAATGAAGAGCTTAAAGATCAGATCTGTGCGTATGCAGAAGTACTGATCAAAGCCAAGCTAATTTCTGAAGATGCAGAAGGCAACCTGATCTCCCCTGCGCCTAACTCAGAGCAGCACAATCAGTTAGTGGTCTTGGCTGCACCTGTGATGCAAAGTCTAGAGCGTTACTACATGACTTTGGCTTTAATCACACAACGTGGTTCAGGCAATATCTCGACGCGTCAGGTTGAAGAACTCAGTCACTTGGTTGGTCAACGTCTATCTGTGTTGTATGAATTTAACTCGCCAGAGTTCTTTGATAAGGCCTTATTCCAAAGCTTTATTAAAGTCTTAACACAACAAGGTTATATCAGCACCAATGAAAACAACGCCATTGTGTTTGATGAAAATTTCCAAAATGTTGCGCAATATGCCAACCTCGTTTTGGATGATGTGACACTCCAAATGTTGCAGCACATTACAACCTTTAGTGATGAAGAGTTAAAAGAAGCACTTGATAAAGTGGCGGCTGAACAAGCTAAAAAACGTTTGAAACGTAAGAAAAAATAAACCGTTCTGATTTTTTCGCCATAAAAGCGGAAGAAGATGAGCAAAATCAGGGACAAGTTGTAAAAAGCTTGTCTCTTTTTTTGGATTATACAAAAGTATTTAATATTTTCTTTTTTAAAATTAAGGTATATACATTCCAAAATTTTGGAGTTCCATTGGCTAGCGGTTTATTGCCTTTAAATTCATCGATATAAATAATATCAAAGTCCGCATCAAACAATTGTTTAAGCTCTTCCTGCTCAAAACCTATAAATTTTTCAGAAAAATTATTTACCCAATCATCATCTTTCCCTAACCGTTGTATGAGTAAGATGCCTTGCTCACTTAAGGATTCCTGCATTTTCTTTAAAACACTTTCAAGCGAATCCGTAGAACAAAAAAATAAACTGAATAAAGCAATAATTAAACTAGCTTTAGGAAAGCTATAGTCTTCAAAGGCCTGATTAGAAAATAAAAAATTCTTATTGTCTTTAAATTTACTTAGACAGATATTTTTAGCGTCAACAGACGGATCAAATGCATATACTTTAAAATGATGACGGAGTAGAAATGATGATTCATTTCCTGCACCACAACCACAATCAATCGCGATCTTTGGTAAATTCTCAAAATAACTCAAAGCTTTTTCCAAAATCGGTCTATGGGGTAAATTCTGAGTAAGTTCAGCAAATGATTTTGTCATTATTTAAATTTTATCCTTTGAGATCCATTCGAAAATTTGAACAATACATGTTGTAAAAGACCTATTTCATTCATTTATAGAATTTCTTTTAATACTCACCAAGCTACACTGAATTTTATACGTCACACCAATTTTACGCTACACATCACAATCAATCGTGCGCTAACTTAAAACCACTCTCCATCATCCGCATTGCATAAATTTTTTTACCTGTTTCTACTTCACTCTCTAAAACCAATTCGGGTAAATGCATAGCTCTTTGCAAATCCAAGATTCGCTCATGCAAAGGTTGAGGTTGGTTATTAGTACAAATATATGATTTTTCATGATGTTCCACGTGAAGTAGATGACACAGAAATTTTGCCAAATCATCGATATGTATTCGATTTGACCAATGGATATTGGGATAGTGATGAGTCGTTTCTGCCAGTTTCTGCATTCGTGTTGTCGATGTGCCATAAATCCCAGATGGACGTACGATCACGCATTCGGTAGGAAATGCTAGTGAGTAGTGATGCTCCATTTCAAGTAACAACATCCCCTGCTCATCGATCGGACGTGGCACAGTGTCATCATCAATGCGCTCCCCCGCATGCTCACCATAGACACGAGTGGACGACACCACGATTAAACGTTGTATTGGATGATGTGCTAATGCTTGAACAATTGGCTGTACAGAATCGACATAAGTATGTCGGTAAGCATCCACAGCATTGAATTGAGCATGGCGTGCAGGAGCCAAAAGAACATAGACAGCATCAATCGGTTGAACCTGCGACAAATCCAGTTGGTGAATATCTTGGATTAAATGTTCTGCAAAATCATCCTCTTTCGCACTACGACTCACTGTGGTAATTTGGTGACCTTGCTGAAATAATTGTTTAGCAACGCGTTGCGATGTTTTACCATAACCGATAAATAGAATATGCATCAAACGACCTATTCTCAGAACTGATCCATTTAGATCATATAAACCGAAGTTGAGGGGACATGGCTGCCGTCCATCAATTGCAAGGGGTTGGCAATGCCGCCGCTGCTTTACTTGAAAAACTAAATATTTTCACGACAGATGATCTTTTGTTTCATCTGCCACGCGACTATGAAGATCGTAGCACGATCATCCCCATGAACCAATTGACCGTGGGTCGAAGTTATTTACTAGAAGGCACGGTCAAAAGTATCGACTTTCCACCCGGAAAGCGTAAATCGATGGCTGCCCTACTGGATGACGATTGTGGCAAAGTTACTTTACGTTTTTACCATATTTACAAAGGCATTACTGATCGGGTGAAACCAGGGAATCGTTTACGGATTTTTGGTGAAGTCCGTGTTGGTGCTCGTGGCTTAGAAATGTATCATCCTGAACTACAGGTGATTACTGAACACACACCTTTACCACAAACCCAACTCACTGCGATTTACCCTGCAACCGAAGGCTTAACACAGCCCAAACTACGTGAATACGTCAAACAAGCACTACAGTTATATAGTGATGACTTACCTGAATTACTGCCAGAAAAATTCACCAATGGCTATGCACTAAAACAGGCTTTGGACTATATTCATCATCCCCCTGTCGATGCCAATATGTTGCAACTGAGCCAAGGTTCTCATCCTGCACAGCAACGTTTAATTTTCGAAGAATTGGTTGCCCATCAGGTCAGTTTGCTCAGCCGCCGTGCTTATATTCAACAAATCGAAGCACCGTCATTCTCTACAAGTAAGAACTTCACCAAACAACTTTTAAGTACACTACCGTTTGAAATGACCGGCGCACAAAAACGCGTGTCCAAAGAAATTGCGGTCGATCTGAAAAAGAACAAACCTATGCTACGACTCGTACAAGGTGATGTAGGTGCAGGTAAAACCCTAGTCGCAGGCGTTGCAGCCTGTCATGCGCTCGAGGAAGGTTGGCAAGTGGCCATGATGGCGCCGACAGAAATTTTGGCCGAACAACATTATCTAAATTTCAAAAAATGGTTTGAGCCTATGGGACTGACCGTGTCTTGGCTTTCCGGTAAACAAAAAGGTAAGGCTCGAGCTGCGGCAGAACAAAGTATTCAAGATGGTTCAGCCAATTTAGTGGTCGGCACGCATGCTTTATTTCAGGACAATGTTCAATTTGCCAAATTAGGTTTAGTGATTATTGATGAACAACACCGTTTTGGTGTCGATCAGCGTTTGGCGCTACGAAACAAAGGTCTCAATGGCATGACACCGCATCAACTGGTGATGACAGCAACCCCTATTCCTCGTACCTTGGCTATGTCGGCTTATGGCGATTTAGATACCTCCGTCATTGATGAACTGCCACCCGGTCGTACACCGATTCAAACAGTCACTATTCCACTTGACCGTCGTGAAGAAGTGCTACAGCGGATTGCCAGCAATTGTGCTGAAGCTAAACAAGCCTATTGGGTCTGTACCTTAGTTGAACAATCAGAAACTTTAGATGCTCAGGCCGCTGAAGCGACTTTTAATGAAATTAAAGAACGCTTTCCAGACCTCAATATTGGTCTTGTTCACGGCAAAATGAAGGCCTATGAAAAACAAGCAGTGATGCAGCAATTTAAAAATAATGAATTGCAATTACTGATTGCAACCACAGTGATTGAAGTTGGTGTTGACGTCCCGAATGCCTCAATCATGGTAATTGAAAATGCAGAGCGTTTAGGGCTTTCACAATTGCATCAGCTACGTGGTCGTGTAGGACGTGGTGCCAAAGCCAGTTTCTGTGCCTTGCTGTATAAAAATCCCTTATCGCAAAATGGGCAAGAGCGTTTACGCATCATGCGCGAGACCAATGATGGCTTTATCATTGCTGAAAAAGATTTGGAAATTCGCGGCCCCGGTGAGCTCCTCGGCACTAAACAAACGGGAGATATGGGCTTTCGTGTAGCAAAATTAGAGCGAGATGATCATTTACTCAATCAGGCCCACTATGTGGCTCAACAAGTCCTGAACGATTATCCTGCACAGGCTCAAGCGCTTTTAAAACGATGGCTGCCTGAAGCTCCTCGGTACGCCTATGTATAAAATTAGGATGATGGATCGATTATCCTAAAAATGCAGATTGGCTTTAACCAGTAAGCTTGTCGAACAGGTTGCTGTGGTGTCGTGATTGCACTTCACCACAAACTGTGCAAAATACTCAAAAAAGAATGATTAGGGTGTGTTGACATTTACAGCCGATAAATTGAGCTAAAGAGGCAACCATATAAATATACAAGCTAAAGCAACAGCGCTTTGATAGTTACGTTTTAGCTTATCGTATCTTGTGGCAATTCCTC
>NZ_VOYW01000037.1:0-34276 GCF_013420085.1 Acinetobacter sp. YH12027 | reverse complement strand
CATATTAAGCTTTACGAGGGCGTTGTATCGTCTGACGAGACGTGTATCAAGATGGGAGATATTAAATTGAAGAGCATGCTCTTCAATTTAACCCAAAACTTGGGATTTGTGTAGATACCTATGCCCTTTAGGAGAGGGTTAGGGAGAGGTTTTTGAGCTAAGCTGATGTATTCAAAAAAGAATCCCTTCTAACCTCCCTTTATTAAAGGAATGAATAAAAAAAAGCGCCATCAGGCGCTTTTTTTTAATTTCAAAATTTAGCGTTTTACGACAATCGAGTCGATACTGCTATGACGTAAAGTTTGCTGTGCAATCACAGCAGCTTCTTGTGAATCATAGGGGCCAGACACAACGCGATACCAAACTTTGCCGTTTTCATTACTTTGAATCACATCGGCAGATAAACCGTTCAAAATAATTTCAGCACGTCGTGCATCGGCTTGATCAGGATCATCATAACTGCGCACTTGCAGAATATAACTTGCAGCAACAGGCGCAGTTTCTGTGGTTTCTAGTCCAAGCTCTGTGGTTTCAACTGGCTTTTGTTCTGGTGCATCAACAATCACCACCGTTTCTTTATTTTCGGTTTCTGGAACAGCTTGTTCAGGAATTGGCGTCACTTGTTGCTGAGGCAATAGGTCGTAGAAACGATAGTCTTTATTGGTTTCTTCTTGGTAGTGTTCAGAGGTAATTTGACCTTTTGGCTTCACAGGCTCCCAAGGTTTCCAAAGCATGAGCGCAACTAAGAAACTCAACACGATTAAAATGATGACAAGTGTACCTAGCCATGCTGGAATCAATGGTTTTTTAGGCTTATTTGGCCGCTCTGATACACCGCGCTGCGTTTTTCCAAACACGTGGAAACCTCATTTAATTTTAATTGTCACGAACCACTTTGGGGCAGCCCAAAGTAGCAAGTCTTGATTGTTATATATTACATGAGTGTCATCAGGAATTTGTTTAATTTTCACAATTTCAGCACAGCCAAGATGACACGGACATATTGCTGAATATAAACGAAATACAGGCTCATTTCGAGCCTGTATTGAAAAGGATTCTTTTTAGCACAATGCAATTGATGACGCTTAAACCCATGCGCTGTGTTTGTGCATGGGCGATGCCGATGAATTTCTATTGTGCTCGCAACATAAAGGGTTGCTTACATGCTTTCAGGCGCACTCACACCCAATAATTCAAGACCATTGCGTAAAACTTGCTGTACGTTTACAGACAGTAATAAGCGAGCTTGAGTCAGTTCTGCATCATCACCCAAGACTTTATTTTCGTTGTACCAACCATGGAACAACGCCGCCAACTCTTTCAAGTAGTTACCCACTTGGTGTGGTTCATAGCTGTTTGCTGCACGAACCACAATTTCAGGGTAAGCCGCAAGTTTAGCAAGAACTTCAGTTTCAGCTTCTAACTCAAGTTTAGCTGCAAATTGACGTGCAGCTTCAGCAGAGAATTGAACGTCTGTCGCAGCGGCTTTTTCGAGCATACGGCAGATACGTGCGTGTGCGTATTGGATGTAGTACACCGCATTGTCTTTGCTTTGAGACACAGCAAGGTCTAAGTCGAAGTCAATGTGTTGTTCTGATTTACGCATGACATAGTAGAAACGAGCAGCATCGTTGCCTACTTCTTTACGTAAGTCGCGTAAAGTCACGAATTGACCTGAACGAGATGACATTTGAACCATCTCGCCGCCACGCCATAGGCTCACAAATTGAACCAAAAGCACCGTCAATTTTTTAGAATCATAGCCAAGCGCATCAATCGCTGCTTTCACACGTGCAATATAACCGTGGTGGTCTGAACCCCAGATATCAATGATATCGGTATATCCGCGTTGTAGTTTATTTAAGTGATAAGCAATGTCGGATGCGAAGTATGTAGTCTGACCATTACGACGTTTCACAACACGGTCTTTTTCATCACCAAATTCAGTTGATTTGAACCAGATGTTGCCATCTTTTTCGTATAAGAAACCACGTTGATCGAGCATTTGTAATGCTTCATCAATTTTTTCAGTCAAGGTTGCTTCGCTGAACCATTGATTGAAAGTCACGCCAAATTCACCGAGGTCATCTTTAATGTCATCAAGAATGGCTTTAAGCGCAGCTTGATGGAACACACGGTAACCCGCAGCCAAATGGTTTTGTGAATTATGAATTAGGCCATCAATGTGTTTTTCTTTATCGCCTGAAACAACGACTTTATTGCCTTCGCTATCGAGTTCGGCAGCATATTGCACATCTTCAGGAACATCTTTGTAGATGTCGGCAACAGGGCGTACATAAGCATCGCCATCTTTGTCGATAATGCTTTGTGCGATTTCTTTAACGTAGTCGCCTTGGTATGCATTTTTAGGGAAGACCAGTTGTTGACCGGTCAATTCTAAATAACGCAAGTAAGTCGATGTCGCCAAGATATCCATTTGACGGCCAGCATCGTTGACATAGTATTCACGGTCAACTTTGGCACCTGTTGCCTCAAGGAGATTGGCAACGGTCATACCGTAAGCTGCGCCACGACCATGACCCACGTGTAGGCTAGACGTTGGGTTGGCTGAAACGAATTCCACTTGAACACGTTTTTCAGCATTGGCCTGTGTGCGACCGAACTGATCTTTCTGAGCTTGAATTTGGTCTAAGACAGCAAAACGTTGGTCAGCATTTAAAAAGAAGTTAATAAAGCCAGGACCTGCAATTTCTGCTTTGCTGATATCTGCGACTTCTGGAAGATTTGCCAGAATTTTTTCGGCTAAATCACGCGGCTTCATACCTGCAGCTTTAGAGGCAATCATGGCAATGTTTGACGCAAAGTCACCGTGGCTTCGGTCTTTGGTTCGGGTCAAATTGCTAGTATTGTTCCAGTCAGTTGGGAGTACACCTTCAGCTTGAAGGGATTGCACTGCATGATCGAGCGCTGCTTGTATTGCCGTATTCATAATCAGTCGAAAAATAAATGTCGCAGAAAAACGGTAAATATAGCAAATTTCAGGCTCTTTAGGTGAACCCATTTGTTGCGAATAAAAAATATTCGATAAAAGTGAAGCATTGCTTATATCGAAGTAAAACGATATAAGTGGTTTAGCGATTCAGGATCACTGCTTGAGTATATGGACATGTCACAACCCACCCCTAAAATTTTTGGCAATGTGCCGAAGTTAGCTGCACGCTGGGCGCTGATTATCGTGCCGTTTATTTTGTCTTGTCTCATGAGCGGCATTATTTCGTTTATTAATATGCTCAGAAATTTAGGTTGGTTTGAGGGTTTTCTTACCCTATGGCTGCATAATTGGATGATTTCTTGGGCTATTGCTTTTCCCATTGTGCTGATTTTATTGCCGTTTGTTCGAAAATTTACAGGCCTGTTGGTCGATATGTCAGGGCCACAGCCACCTGCAAAATAAGCCTGCATGTAAGTCACAGTTGAGTCAAACGGTGACTTACTGCATTTCGCTTTAAATATTTATAGGCTATCGCGACAACTTACTGCTTTAGAGAGTAATTCGGCTTTGTTGTTTTGGAAGGTATAGAGTTTTGAGGCATTAAACACTTTAATGACTTTGGCCTGAGCGACAGCGGTTTTAAAGCTTTGGAACTTTTGCTGATGGGCTGTCTCAAACGGATTTCCAAAGTTTTTATTGTCGAGCAGAATTTGAATTTGCCCCACATTTGTATCATGTGCTTTTAGGATCTCTTGGCCATCCGCGTTGCTTATACTGAAAGTTGGGCGCTGAGTGCTGATTTTGCAATTTAATTTGAAGCTCAAAGTGAAATTATCTGCCGATTTATTTTTGAGGGTAGATGTGCCTTGTTGATCATTTTCAATATAGATCCACTGATTTTTCGGCATATTGGTCAGTAGGGTTTCTAACTGTTGTTGGGTACTTTTGCTGATATCGACTGTGCCTTTTTTATCGATTTCAGGGGCTTTTTCTTTACCGAGCATGCCCATCACTTTGTCGCTGACTGTGCTACTGGTTTTGGAAATGGTCTGGCAAGCGCTTAAGCTACTGATGATTAGAATGAATGGTAGTGTATAGATGGCAGGTAAGTGCATAGATTTTATTGTTCTATTAAATTTTCGGATCGGCAAAGTTTAACGGTTCTACGCATAAAGCTCAAACCTGCGGCCAATCTCCTTTGAGGAGGACTGCTGCAGGCGGCTAAAGCAGCCATTCTACACAGGCACGAATAATCCCTAGTGCGAGGCCAATAAAACCACCGACCACGACACCATTGACTCGAATCATATGTAGATCGCCACCGACTTCGTTTTCGATCTTATCGATCATTTCACGTGAGTCCCATTCATGTATACGTTCACTGATAAACCGAATAACTTTTTCGCTATATTGATCGGAGAGATTGATGGCAATATCACTCATTTTTTCATTCAGCAATTGGCGTACAGCGACATTAGAGACAATATTTTCGCCCACTTGTTGAATGGCGACACGTAGGTTTTGTGCAATCCCAGAGTCGGGTTTTTCTAAATCAGAACGAATCGCGTCGCATAAAATCACCACTGCACCACTGATAAAATTCAACATTTGTGGACTATCGAGCATGGCATCTTTGGTACTGTTCAGGCGTTGGCTGGCTACACTTTGATTGTCTGCCAGTTGCTGCATGAGCTGCTGTGCCATGTCTTCAATTTTTCGACGCCACGGATGTTCATGGTCGGCAAGCATCGACTCGACACGACTGACCAGTGAATCAATGGTGCGTTGTTGTACATCAATGCCGATCCAGCTGGCGCCTTTAGCTAACTTCCATACCCCAAGTTCTTTAAACAACTGGCGTGAAAGGTCGCGGGTTTGTTCTGGATGCTGTGTGACCCAATCATGGGCTAAATCGAGCCCGCGCTGTAACACATCTTGATGGAAGTCATTTTCTAAAACTGCCCGTAGCATTTCACTGGCAAGATGGTTGACTTGCGTATTGCGTACCCATTGCACGCTGTTATTTTGGATAAATTGTCCAATTTGTTCCTGACCGACAAATTCGAAAATTTTCGGTACCGTTTGCTGAATGACTTGGGTCACTTGCGCATTATTGTGCGGATTGGCCAACCATTTCCCGACGGCAAGAGAGAGATCCGTCTCCGCTAAGCTTTTTTCAACCACTTGTGGTGAAAGAAAATTCTCCTGAACAAAGCGGCCCATTGACTCGGCAATGCGTGCTTTATTACGAGGAATAATTTCTGTGTGGTCACGTAAAAATTTAGGAATCGGAATCCGACCAAAGGGATTGCGAAATAAAACGGTTATCGCATACCAGTCTGCCAAACCACCAACCACGCCAGCTTCTGCTGAAAGCATCAAAATATGAATGAGCCAGACGTATTCGGGCAGCAATTTAGCTGCGATCATCAATGCAATCCACGCCAGCACCGCCACCACCAAAGCAATGGTGGCGAAGCGTTTACTGCGTTGCAGATTGGGCGAAACAGCAGGCTGTTCAGTTGGGTTCATCAATGATCGGGTCTCTATGGGTTGACTTATTTGGTGGCAGGCTCAGCGGCTACAGGCAAAGGATTTCCTTCGCTGTCTAGACCATATTTAGCCCCGAGTGACTGCAAAATCAAGCGAGCATCAAAGGCATCCTGAGGGGCTTTGGCACGATCTTTATAGCAAGTAATACTGTAGGAAACTTGAGTTGGATCGAGTGTGACCACCTGTGGAACGTCATAAAACGGGCCTGGCCAAAAGCCGGGATGGCGACGGTAATAGCCATATGGATAAGGCAGAGGGTCTGGGTAAATCACTGCTTGGCGCGGCGGTTTTTGACTCCGGTTACTCGGGTCATCCATGACTTTAAAATATTGAAAGCCATTGTGTAGGGTGGTTTGAGCGGCTTTAACCAAGGTGATTTCTTCGGCAGTGCCATAGCTCATATTGGGTCTAGCTTGGAAGCTAATCCGATAGCTTTGAGCATTTAATGGCGTTGCAGCATAACGACCCAATTGTTCGAAGGTTAAAGGCTTCGATGGGGTGCTTGCACAGCCGGTGAAGCCCAGTGCTGCGGTCATGGCTGCTGCGATAATGAGTTTGTTCATGCGCATACTCCTGTTCAGTCGGTTCATGGCAAGGGGAGATACTGGCCAAAAGCCGTCAATTAAAAGCTAGAATTGGGCTGGGTTAAAAATTCCAATTCCTCTGCTGTGGATGTTCTGCCCAATACCGCATTGCGATGAGGGTAACGTCCAAATCGATCGATAATCACTTTATGCTTTTTTTCAAATTCTAAGTTGATCGGATTGCCCAATTGCTCAAATAATTTTAACGCGCTTTGATGGATTTTTGTCGATTCGCTATGCATAAAGGGCATATATAAAAATGAGCGCTGTTCAGGGCTTAATTGTAGATCTAAACCCTGCGCGATAGCTTCTTGTGCAAGCGCCAAAGCCAGTGCATCTTGGGCAAAAGCCAAGCTAGAGTCACGGAATAAATTTCGCGAAAACTGATCTAAAACAATAATTTCAGCCAAGCGACCTTCGGCTGTGGTGCGCCATTGCCACAGTTCTGCTTGACTGGCCGCTTGATGGATGTCTTTAAACTTTTTTTCGATTAAAACATCAAAATTATTGCTTTTAGCGAACCAATTAGGCTGATTTTCTGGGTTAAACCAAAATTCGAGAATATCTTGATAATTCATAAGTTTTAAGCATTATTAGTATATATTTGTTTATAAAATCACAAATTTCAAATGTCATATAGAGTAAGTTTGTGATAAAAAATTGCCAAAATAAAATCACGGTTTGTCTCAAAACTATACAGTGGGTCATATGCCCACTTCAAATCGCGTTATACTGATATAAACTGATGATTTTATTTTAGTAGTTTCTTCCATTTAAGCGAGATAGCAATGAGTCAACCCGAATCGACCTCTCAAGACATTTTACCGACTTGGGTAGATTCTTCGCTGATTAAAGGAATGTTGCGCGGTATTGAGCGTGAAAGCTTACGTATGCAAAGCAACGGTTTCTTGTCTCAGGCCGACCATCCCCAAGCCTTGGGTGCGGCTTTGACTCATCCGCATATTACGACAGACTATTCTGAAGCTTTGATGGAATTTATCACGCCGCCAAAAGAAACCATTACAGAGGCGTTGAACTATCTGCAAGATATTCATGCTGTTGCGCATACGCATTTAGAACATGGTGAAAAACTTTGGCCGTTGTCGATGCCATGCATGTTGGATAAAGACGAAGACAGTATTCGTTTAGCGCAATATGGCAGCTCGAATATAGGACGTTTTAAAACCTTGTACCGTCGTGGTTTAGGGGTGCGTTATGGTCGCCGGATGCAGACCATTTCAGGGGTGCATTATAATTTATCCTTCCCAGATCATTTCTTTGAAGCACTGCAACAACACGAAACTGACGACGCCCTCAAGGCATTGAGCTTACAGGATTATCGCAGTCATCGTTATTTCGGCCTGATCCGTAATTTTATCCGTTTAACGCCATTGGTGATGTTTTTGGTTGGGGCGAGCCCGTCGGTGTGTAAATGTTTTATGACTGGACGTGAACATCAGCTGTTACCGCTCTTAAAAGGCACGCTATTTTTACCCTATGCAACGGCGCTGCGTATGGGAAATTTTGGCTATCAAAATTCAGCACAAAAACAGTTAGGGATTCACTACAACGACATTCAGGCGTATTTGGAAGGTTTGCAAAAAGCGGTCCATACCCCGTATGCCGCATTTAGTCATTTAGGTTTAAATGATGAACTGGGTGAACCGATTCAAATTAATGACCATGTGTTGCAAATTGAAAATGAGTACTACAGTTTGGTTCGTCCGAAACAAGTGCCGCAGGATGGTGAAACACCGTCTGAAGCCCTGCAAAATCGTGGCGTAGGTTATGTTGAATTACGCGCGGTAGATGTCAATCCTTATAGCCCGATTGGAATCAATGAAGACACGGCAGGCTTGCTCGAAGTGGTGGCTTTATACTGTTTATTGCAAGACAGCCCAGCATTGTTAGATGCCGAACAAAATGAAATTGAGAAAAATCAGGCGGAAGTAGTGAACCGTGGTCGTGCGCCAAATGCAGTGATTTTACAGCAAGGCCAAGCGGTTCCAATTGAAACATGGTGTCGTACACATGTCGCTGCGATGCAACCATTGGCTGAATTGCTGGATGATTCTTACAATACAGATATTTACACTCAGGCAATGGCTGTGATGCAATCACGCATCGATGAAGTCGATGAAACATTGTCGGCACGTATGATTAGCGATACTTTAGAACAAGGTGGAACTTGGGGCTTTGGTAGCTTTATGGCCTTACAACATGCTGAAGTGTATGAGCAGCATGTCTTGAGCCCTGAAGCTGCTGCATATTTTGCACAAGCTGCTGAGCAGTCTTTTGAAAAACAGGCTCAACTTGAGCAAGACTGTACCTTGAGTTTTGAAGAATATTTGAAAAACTTCAGATAAAAAATTTAAGAGGATTTACCATGAAATGGAGTTTCCGCTTCGTGAGTGGTTTGTTGTTTTTAGCCAGCGTGATCGGTATGTCTTTTGCGCTGTTTTTAGAACATGTACAAGGCTTAGAACCTTGTCCGTTGTGCGTATTCCAACGTATTGGTTTGATTGGACTCGGCATCATTTCATTGATTGCATTGATTCACAATCCAGCATCGAATTGGGGTAAACGCATTTACGCATTGTTGGGGACACTATCAATTCTTTGGTCTACTGGGGTGGCTGCGCGTCATATTTGGCTGCAAAACTTACCGCCAGACAAAGTACCGAGCTGTGGCCCAGGACTGGATTATTGGGTAGAAACGCTGCCGTTAAAATCGGTCTTTGAGCAAGTACTAACCGGCTCTGGTGAGTGTGCCAAAGTGGATTGGACGTTCTTGGGACAATCATTACCGGTTTGGTCATTGGTGTTTTTTGCGGTCTTAACTTTGCTTAGCCTTTGGCAGTTATTACGTAAATACCCAAGCAAACCAGTCCCACGTTTACGTGATAAATTTTAATTCTATGATGCAAAAAAAGCCCTCAACTGAGGGCTTTTTTTTATGAGTCTGAATGGGGGGTACGTTAGGTTAGGGCAATGCCTTCCACACTTTCCAAGTCCATCATAAATTCATAGATATGATCACAAGCTTTATCGTCATTGTTTGGATAGAACCAATGCACGATTTGCTCGGCCACTTGCGGATGATGCTGAATTTCAAAATGGTTCAGGCCATAAAATATTGCTTTATGTGAGTCAGGTACTTTTAATTGGTAGCGTGGGTTTGGGTGTTCTCCTAACGCACTTTTCACACTGACCAAGTAATCTCCAATCACATGTCGCGTTTTATTGCGACGATGTTCATATTCGATGGTCCCTGCCACGAGGTAGGTATTGATATGCGATGGAATCGGGGCTGGTTTACGGTTGTCGTCCATGAATCCAATACGGACATCATTATGTTCCCAATCATCATCACGCACGCTGCCATAGCGCAAATCTAAAATGCCGTTACTGCGAATATTCACCACGTGGCCCACGATTTTGACCAAAGGGAAACGCCCCAATTGATCTTGCAGATGAAATCCGATACGTTCAAGCACAGCACCATGATGCGGTGAGCCTAAGCAGACTAGATTTTCGACTTGATGAATCCATTGGTACATATTTTGTTTGCCATAAAAAATGGCACTACGGGACACTAAGCCCCCCATACTATGACCAATTAAGTCGATACTGGTAATACCCGGGTTACGACGGACCAAATCTTCTAATGTATTGGCAAGGCTGCGACCATTGGTCGAGATACGACGACCCGTGTTGTAATTTAAATACAGCATGGTGTTGTGGTCACGTTGTGACAGTAATTTTTCACCAATGCCGCCATATTTGGCTGTCGACCATGACAGATGATTCATGCAGAGCCCATGAATCAACAGGGTAATACGACCGGTTAATTCGCCTTTTTGTACCGCACCATAATGGTCGTAAACCGCCATGGGTAAGGCCATCGGGTTGTGATATTTCAGTAAATAGTCGCCCAAGACCCCATTCAGCGCGCCCACTAAAAAATGTAAAGATGGCGTGAGCGGTTTGTCGTGTAAGCGTGGGAATTTTTCAATAATGCTACGCAGCGTTGGTGCGAGTAAATAATTGCCATAATTGAAAAAGGTGTTGTAAGAAAATTCATAAATCCGTGCAATGGTCGGCTGCTTATGAAAGGCTTTCGAGCCTTGTTCGCTCATTCCAAAAATACTGATTAAAATTTCACGTTGAATGTTTTTGATCAAGTCATGCACGACATCACTAAAACGCATTGTCACGAGCTGTGCCAAACCTTCCAGAACATCAGCTTGACTGGGTGGTGTGCGATCCCATTTACAATAGGTTTCATGCAATGGTGTTAAGCTAGGCATAATGTTCCTATCCTTACATTCAATGCTATCCCTCGATTGTATTTATTACTGGAATAGCCTGAAGTTTCATTGTTTATTTTATAAAATCCTCACGAACAGCTTTTACAATACCGATAACAGACCTGTCGGTGAATGCCTTTTGTCTGACAATTTTACTAAAAATTCAAATTTAGAAAATGTGACGCAGTTAGCACTTATATGCCACTTTTAAAGCAATTTAAAGATCAATTTGGAATCAAAATGATGAATATTGTGTATTTGCATGGTTTTCAAAGTAACTCAAATTCAGTGAAAGGACAGATATTGCGGCGCTATTGCGCAGATTTAAATGGTCTGCATGTGCATTTGCCAGATTTGAATATGCCACCGCTACAGGTGATGCAGCAGATGTCAGAGCTGATTGAAGGTTTGGATGATGTGGTTTTGGTCGGTAGCAGTTTAGGTGGTTTTTATGCGACGCAGTTGATGGCGCGCCATCACATTCCTGCGGTGCTCATCAATCCTGCGGTCTATCCATGGCAATTATTTCGTGATTTATTTGGCGAGACGGCATTGCCCTATCAGGTGACAGAAACGTGGTGCTTGGATGATGCACAGCTCAATCAAATGCAGGCTTTGGCTGTATCTAAGGTTGAGAACGCAGATCAACTGTTGGTCTTGCTCCAACAAGGTGATGAAACCTTGGATTATCGAGATGCCGCTGATTTTTATAGTGCGACTCAAGCCGGTATGGCTATGCTGATCACTGAGGTGGGTGGAACACATGGCATGGATGATTTTGCAGAAAAAATACCGATGCTCTTGCAGTTTTTGTCCGATGCTGTCAAAAATATGTCTAAATAAAATGATCCAATACAAATGCTGACATGCCAGATCTAACATACAAAAAATGGGCAGTTACGACATCATTTGACGTTTAAATTGTTTAAGAAAATGGCGGCTGATCGCAAGAGATATGCATTTTAATAAAAAAGCATATACTGTAGCGCTTGAAGAAATGTTTTAACCAAAAATGCAGGGAATTTTGCAACGTGACGCAATATACGGCTCAATCACTTGAAGTTTTATCTGGCCTAGATCCGGTACGTCGTCGTCCGGGGATGTATACAGACACTACACGACCAAACCATTTGGCGCAGGAAGTGATAGATAACGCCGTCGATGAAGCGCTTGCAGGACATGCCAATAAAATTACCGTGACAGTGTATAAAGATGGCTCATTGTCAGTTGAAGATAATGGTCGTGGGATGCCAGTTGACATTCATCCTGAGTATGGTCAAAGCGGGATTGAAATTATTCTGACCAAACTACATGCCGGCGGTAAATTCAGCACAGACAATTATCAATTTTCAGGTGGTCTACATGGTGTAGGGATTTCTGTCGTCAACGCATTGTCTAACCGTGTTGAGGTGGAAGTTCAACGTCAAGGCAATCTATATAAAATGGCCTTTGAACATGGCGTTCCTGTGGCACCGCTTGAGGTGTTGGAAGGTAAATGCGCTAAACGTGCAACGGGTACTACCGTGCATTTTTGGCCTGAAGCCAAATATTTTGATTCGCCTAAATTTGCGCTGAAAGCCTTAAAACACAACTTAAAAGCCAAGGCTGTTTTGGCGGCAGGCTTGCAGATTATTTATATCGATCAAATCAACAACGAAAAGATCGAATGGCAATTTGAAAATGGTCTGGTTGACTATTTGATGGATGAACTGCAAGACCGTGACATCGTTCCTGCCCCTGCATTTGTGGCGACCGGTGAGGCAGATCGTGCCAGCGCTGAGTTTGCGATTTGTTGGAATGTGGAAGGTGGTGAGTCCATTCAAGAGTCGTATGTCAACCTCATCCCGACTGCGCAAGGCGGTACCCATGTCAATGGTTTACGTTCGGGTGTGACAGATGCGATTCGTGAATTCTGTGAATTACGGAATTTATTGCCACGGAATATGAAGCTATCTGCCGAAGATGTCTGGGATGGCGTCAACTTTATTCTGTCTTTGAAATTCCAAGAGCCACAATTCTCAGGTCAGACCAAAGAACGACTTTCAAGCCGTGAAGCCTCTGGTGTGGTGTTAAATATTGCCAAAGATGCTTTTGCACTGTGGCTGAATCAAAACTCCGATATTGCTATGCAACTGGCTGAAATGGTGATTGCCAAGGCTGGTCGCCGTTTAAAAGCTGCGAAAAAAGTTGAACGTAAGAAAATCGTTTCAGGTCCAGCTTTGCCGGGTAAACTGGCTGACTGTGTGGGGCATACCCTCGAAGAATCTGAACTGTTTATTGTGGAAGGGGATTCTGCAGGTGGTTCTGCCAAACAAGCACGTGATAAGAACTTCCAAGCGATCATGCCAATCCGTGGTAAGATTTTAAATACTTGGGAAGTGTCTTCAGACGAAGTTTTGGCATCGCAAGAAGTACACGATATTGCGATTGCCATTGGCGTTGATCCTGGCAGTGACGACTTGTCAGAACTACGTTATGGCAAGATTTGTATCTTGGCCGATGCCGACTCGGATGGTTTGCACATTGCAACTTTACTCTGCGCACTGTTCGTCAAACATTTCCATACTTTGGTTGAGGAAGGACATCTATTTGTGGCGATGCCACCGCTGTTCCGTATAGATGACAATAAAGATGTGCACTATGCCTTGGATGAAGATGAACTAGAAAGCATCTTAAAGAAATGTAAAACCAAAAATCCTCAAATCACACGATTTAAAGGATTGGGCGAGATGAACGCGAGTCAGTTGCGTGAAACGACTATGGATCCCGATACACGTCGTTTAGTGCAACTGGACTTGGATGACGTACAGTTTACTTCAGGTTTACTCGACAAATTATTGGCGAAAAAACGCTCTTCAGACCGTAAACACTGGCTAGAGCAGAAGGGTAATTTGGCCGATTTGGCGGTTTAAAAGGGCAATAAGAAAAAAACCACGCAAGTGGTTTTTTTTTGCTTCAAATGTAGGAAAAGCTGCATGATTTGTGTGCTAAAACACCGTATTTTTTGAAAAACGTCGCAAAATTGTTCAATTATAGGTCAAATGTTGGATACAAGTTTGTATGCATCTTTGCGGTGATTTTATGGTGCTTGGATCGAACCATAGAAAATTACAAGCAAAGTTTATGATTGTAACTATATGAAAAATAATGTTTAAAAATTAATAAAAGCACTCAATGCAAATAAAAAATAAGGCTTGGCACAGTTATTGAATTGCTCTGTTGTGATGAAAGACAACAAATGCATTTTAAAAATGTGACTTACAAGCTTAGGTTGGGAGTGTGAATAATGTTTCAACGCAATGTATTTGCTAAAAGTATTTTAGCGGCAACGATGACTGGGGCGATTGCTTTAACGGGCTGTTCAAAACCTGCAGAAGAAAAAACAGAAAGTGCTGCATCTGAACCAAAAGCGGCTGCAGCAAGTGGCGATACTATTAAAGTCGGGATCTTACATTCGCTGTCAGGCACGATGGCGATCTCAGAAACTTCTCTTAAAGATACGGCCTTGATGGCGATTAATGAAATTAATGCCAATGGCGGGGTATTGGGCAAAAAACTAGAACCTGTGGTGGTTGATCCGGCATCGGACTGGCCATTATTTGCGGAAAAAACCCGTCAGTTGATTACCCAAGACAAAGTAGCCGTGATTTTTGGCTGCTGGACGTCGGTATCTCGTAAGTCAGTTTTACCCGTGGTTGAAGAATTAAATGGCTTATTGTTCTATCCCGTTCAGTATGAAGGTCAGGAACAGTCTAAAAATATTTTCTACACAGGTGCGGCACCGAATCAGCAAGCGATTCCTGCTGTCGAATATCTGATGAGTGAAGAGGGTGGTAAGGCAGAACGCTTTGTACTGTTGGGTACAGATTATGTTTACCCACGTACCACCAACAAAATCTTACGTGCATTCTTGAAGTCGAAAGGCATTGCCGATGCGGACATCATGGAAGAATACACGCCATTTGGTCATAGCAACTATCAAACCATTGTGGGCAATGTGAAGAAGTTTGCGGCAGGGAAAAAGACTGCTGTGATCTCGACCATTAACGGCGATTCAAATGTGCCGTTCTATCGTGAATTGGGCAACCAAGGCATCAAAGCTGCGGACATTCCAGTGATGGCGTTCTCTGTAGGTGAAGAGGAATTACGCGGTATCGACACCAAGCCGCTGGTCGGACACTTGGCATCGTGGAACTACTTCATGTCAGTGAAAAATCCAGTGAATACTGAATTCACCAATAAAATGAAGCAGTATGCCGTGGAATACAAACTGCCAAATGCCGATAAATTTGTGACCAATGACCCGATGGAGGCTACCTATGTCGGCATCAATATGTGGAAACAAGCGGTAGAAAAAGCAGGAAGCACAGATGTCGATAAAGTGCGTGAAGCTATGGCCGGCCAAGAATTTAAAGCGCCATCGGGCTATACCTTGCAAATGGATGCGTCGAACCATCATTTGCATAAACCAGTCATGATTGGTCAGATCCGTGCCGATGGTCAGTTTGATGTGGTGCACAAAACCGCAAAAACCATTGCTGCAGAGCCATGGAGTCCGTACATCCCTAAATAATTCAATTCGAATGCCTGTTGCTATTGTGTAGCAGGCCTTTTTTGATGTGATCCCTGTATGGGGTTGTTCTATTACTCAATAGGGATGCTTATAAGATGAAAAAATTACGCAATTTCCCGATCCTTTTTCTATTCCTGAGTCAATTATTCTGTCTGCAAATCGTGCATGCAGAAACAGCAGCGGATGTGGTGCCTACGGTGCAATCTGTGCAGCAAGGTGACGCCATTCAGCAATTTGTTCGCGGGAGTTTTACCGAGCGACGCAGCTTACTCAATCAATGGCCGGGCGATATTGAATCATTAGATCAGTTGGCCGCATTGGTCGAAAAAGACCAGTTATATAGTGGTCAAAGCGGTCAAACCTATATTTTAGAAACTGACGAAAAATTATTGAGCTATCCAGATTTGCAAACCGTGACGGATTGGCCTGCCGATTTATCTCAAGTCACCTTGGTGAATACCCTTCGTAAAGCCTTAACGTTTGCGCAAGCGAAAGAAAAGCTGCAATCGAATGATTTAATCCAACGTTTGGATGCAATCGATATTTTAGAAAATAACTTGGCTGAGTTGGATGTTAAAAATATTAATCAATTGTATTTAAATGAAAAAAATAACAAAGTTAAAGCCCGTTTAGCGCAGCTCAAAGCACGCTTGGATTATCAAAACCCTGATGTATTACAAAAAATACAGGCGGCTAAAGTGCTGCAAGATTCTAACCGTCCCGATGTGTTAGCGATGGTGGAACAGGAATTACAACAAGCCAATCTGCATCCCGAGTTAAAAGCCGCACTGACAGAAGCCAAGAGCAATATTAAAACTCGGATTCAGGCGAGTGAATGGACTGGACATGTCTTTTCCGGACTGAGCACGGCCAGTATTTTACTGCTGGCGGCACTGGGCTTAGCCATCACTTATGGCCTGCTAGGCGTGATTAATATGGCGCATGGTGAACTGATTATGATCGGGGCCTATACCACTTATGTGGTGCAAAGCCTGTTTAAGAGTTATCTCAGTAGCTATGTCGATTGGTACTTGATTGCCGCGATTCCTGCTGCGTTTTTTGTTAGCGCTTTGATCGGCATGTTGATTGAACGTACCGTTATTCGTCCCTTGTATGGCCGTCAATTGGAAACACTATTAGCCACCTTTGGTGTGAGCTTAATTTTGATGCAAGTGGTGCGTATGGTTTTTGGTGCGCAGAATGTCGAGGTGTCAAATATTTCATGGCTGTCAGGAGGGATCGCTGTGACACCGAGTCTGATGCTGCCTTATAACCGCATTGCCATTATTGGCTTTACCGTTGCGGTACTGTTGTTGCTGGTTTACTTGCTGAATAAAACCCGCTTTGGTTTATTTGTTCGTGCTGTGACGCAAAACCGTCAAATGGCACAGGCCGTAGGTATCCGTTCTAGCCGCATTGACATGATGGCTTTTGGCTTAGGTTCGGGGCTTGCAGGTCTGGCAGGTTGTGCCTTAGCACAAGTCGGCAATGTCGGTCCTGACCTAGGACAAAACTATATTATCGATGCGTTCTTGGTGGTTGTGGTGGGTGGTGTTGGTCAAGTATGGGGTGCAGTACTGGCGGCCTTAGGTCTAGGTGTCAGTGGCACAGTGTTGGAAATCGGCATGGGTGCGGTCTTAGCGAAAATTATTCTACTGGTTCTTGTGATTTTGTTTATTCAAAAACGTCCACAAGGTTTGTTTGCTATCAAAGGCCGTTTTGTGGAGTAAGCGCATGAAAATCACTTCGTTATTATCGGATAAACCCTATAGCGGTATGGCGATTGCCGTGTGCTTTGCCATTTTGCTGATTTTGCCTTGGTTACATGTATTGCCAGCCGATTCAGCACTGCATTTATCAGCGTATTGGGTCACGCTCATTGGCAAGATTATGTGTCTCGCCTTGGTGGCATTGGCCTTAGATTTGGTTTGGGGCTATGCCGGCATTTTAAGTTTGGGACATGGTCTGTACTTTGCCTTGGGCGGCTATGCCTTTGGCATGTATCTCATGCGTGAGGCGGCAGGCGATGGCTTACCCGACTTTATGCGCTTTTTGAGTTGGACTGAGCTACCGTGGTACTGGATGGGTACTGAACATATCGTGTGGGCATTGGCTTTGGTGGTTTTAGTTCCGGGATTGATTGCCTTCATTTTTGGCTTCTTTGCCTTCCGCTCCAAAATTAAAGGCGTGTATTTTTCAATTATCACTCAAGCCATGACCTTTGCGGCGGCACTACTGTTTTTCCGCAATGAAACAGGCTTTGGCGGTAACAACGGCTTTACCGGTTTTAAAACTATCTTAGGCATGGATATTACCTCTGCACCAATGCGAGCAACCTTGTGTTTCCTCACGGCACTGACTTTGCTGGTCTGTTTTGTCGGTTTACGCCACCTGATGAATAAACCCTATGGTCGTGTACTTGGTGCAATTCGTGACAGTGAAAACCGTTTGCAATATTTAGGTTACCGCACCTTATGGTACAAGCTCTCTGCATGGGTATTGTCCGCTGTGATCGCAGGGATTGCAGGTGCTTTGTATGTCCCTCAAGTCGGCATTATTAACCCGAGTGAAATGAACCCTGTCAATTCGATTGAAATGGCGGTGTGGGTGGCTGCAGGGGGGCGCGGTACGCTGATTGGCCCGATATTGGGTGCAGGTTTAATCAACGGAGTGAAGACCTATTTCACGGTGGCTTATCCAGAGGCATGGCTATTGATTTTAGGTGCGCTGTTTATTGTGGTAACGATATTTCTGCCAAAAGGCGTGATTGGGCTATTAGAGCGGTTTAAAAAGGAGCGCAGTGAATGAATGATCAATGGGTTCAACCGCATGGCGGTCATGCTGTTGAAGGTTATGGACGACCGAAGGAGCAGGGTGCGGATTTCAGTCACGGTATAGCCCTGTATTTGGAAAAAGTCAGCGTTTGGTTTGATTCTTTCCGTGCATTAAATGATTTGTCGTTATATATCAAAGAAGGTGAGCTGCGCTGCATCATTGGTCCCAATGGTGCAGGCAAAACCACGCTGATGGATGTGATTACGGGGAAAACTCGCCCAACAGAAGGTTCGGCTTTTTTTGGGCAAACCTATGATTTGGCAAAAATGAGCACAGAGCAAATTGCAGAAGCAGGGATCGGTCGTAAGTTTCAAAAGCCAACTGTATTTGAAAATTTTACCGTGATGGAAAACCTGTTATTGGCAGCGCCGAAAGATAAGCGGGTGAAAAAGAGTTTTTTCAGCACGCTTGATCCGGATGCGCAAAATGCCTTGGACGAATCTTTAGCACAAATCCGCTTAGAAGAATTAATCCATAAACCGGCAGGGCTGTTGTCACATGGTCAAAAGCAGTGGTTAGAAATAGGCATGCTACTGATGCAGCGTCCAAAGTTGATTCTGCTAGATGAACCCGTAGCAGGGATGACCGATGCTGAAACAGAGCGCACTGCTGAGCTGTGTTTAGAGTTGAAAAAGAACCACACCCTTGTAGTGGTTGAACATGACATGAGCTTTATTGACACCATCAGTGAAAAAGTCACCGTGTTGGCGCAAGGTGCGATTTTGGCCGAGGGTACATTAGCCGAAGTCCAAGCCAATGAAGATGTCATTGAAAAATATCTCGGACGTTAAGGAGCAGACCATGTTAGAAGTCAAAGACGTCAATCAGTTTTATGGTGGCAGTCATATTTTAAGAGATGTGACATTTGCCGCTCCCGTGGGGGCATGTTCAGTGGTGCTCGGGCGAAATGGTGTGGGTAAAACCACCCTCTTAAAATGTTTAATGGGCATTTTACCGATCAAGTCTGGGCAGATCTTACTGGATGGCAAAGACATTTCTAAACTGAGTCCAGAGCAACGTGTACGTGAAGGCTTGGCTTATGTACCGCAAGGACGGGACATTTTTTCAACCTTGACCGTTGAAGAAAATATTTTGATTGGGATGGCAAAATTTAAAGGCGCTAAAACCCGAAAAGTGCCAGAACATCTCTATGAGATTTTCCCCGTATTGGATGAAATGAAACATCGACGAGGTGGAGATTTATCCGGTGGTCAGCAGCAACAATTGGCGATTGCCCGTGCGCTCGCTTCCGAACCACGGGTATTGATTTTAGATGAACCGACCGAAGGCATTCAGCCGTCGATTATTAAAGACATTGGTCGTGTGATTCGTCAGTTAGCCGATGGCGGAGAAATGGCGATTGTTTTGGTTGAACAGTTTTATGATTTTGCAGAAGAACTGGCAGATGAATATACCGTGATGGCGCGGGGGCAAGTGATTGCACAAGGTGTCGGTAGTGAAATGCCCGAAAAAGGCATTCGGGAACTGGTGGCGATTTAACATTTAGTTGACTGCGATGTGTGGCGGGCTTGTATCAATCAAGCTCGTTACTCTTTTCATTCAATTTACTACGCTCAAAAAATCGTTGCTGGTCATGGAAATGGCATCAAAAAAACGAGTGGCATAAATTTTTTTTGTTTTAAACCATAAGCTTAAGTTGTTCTCAGTATCGTCATTTGAAGCTTCAGCATGTCGTGCTTCAGTGATGCTAAGTGCAGTACTGAAACTTTGGTAAAGGGCGAATGGGCATCCATCAGTATTCGATCAACTGCAGTCGAATATACAAAATATCTGCTTTATTTTTGTGTGGATTACATTAATCTAAATGTACGACATAACAAGAAGATAAGAATATGGACGCGATATTATATTTGATCCCACCGAATGATTTGGAAACTCTGATTTTAGAAGCAGAAACCCCTCAAGATGTCTTGGATTCACCTTTTGTACAACACTCCTTTTTTTTAGGGGAAGCGTGGCAAGAGTTGAATCCATTATTAAGCGTGAACAGTGAGTCAGTTGCGGCACTGAGTTATGCCATTCAGGCAGAACATCCTTTGTCAGAGCGACGACCGGGACTGAGCCTTGCAGTGCATTACAATACTGTAGTTCGCGTTGCAGAAATCCATCAGGCATTACAACAGTTAAGCGTGGATGAAATCAAAAAACGTTATTTGGTCACGATTGCAGAAACCGCACCTGAGCAAGAGCTTAAATTGGCCGAATTAAAACTACTTTTTTTACAGTTACAAGATCTTTATCGTGATGCGGTGCGTCATAATTTATCGGTGCTGAGTGTGATACAAGATGGTATTCGTTTGGATAAATTACCATAAACACAGCTCAATACGGGCTATAACTGAAGTTGCATCAGGACCAGATCACGCCATTCACCAAACTTTTGTCCCACTTCGGGCATATAACCTGTTTGCTTAAAGCCTAATTTTTTGTGCAGGGCAATCGAGGCGCTATTGCCGTGATCAATGCCAGCGATCATGACATGCATACTTTGGCTTTTTGCATGCTGAATTAGGTGCTCTAATAATTGCTGACCAAAACCCTGTCGAGCATAGTTTGGGTCAATATAGACAGAATGCTCAACAGTATGTCGATAGCCAGCAAAATGGCGGAAAGAACCATAGTCAGCATAACCGGCGATTTGCTGTTGATCCTGATCTTCAATCACCACAAAAGGAAAATTTTGCTTTTGGAAATCCAGCAATTTCTGTTGAAAAGAGTCAAGAGTGTAAGCTTGATCATTCCATGTCGCAAAGCCGTTGAGAACTTCATGATTATAGATTGCGAGAATGGCCGCTAAGTCTTGTGGAGTTGCAGGTCGAATGAGAAAAGACATGCGCAAATTTCTGATAAAAATAAAGTCAATTTAAAAACTTAGGCATAAAAAAAGCAAGGTGATGAACCTTGCTTTTTTCTTCATCGCGTTCTGAGTCGAACTTAGAAGTGGTATTTCACCAAAGCGCTGACATCGTTTTGGTCCTGACCTTTCAGGCCATATTTGTTGTTCCAAACCGAGTGTTCAACACCTACGTAGAGCTTAGTCTTAGGAGAGATATGCTTACCTATATTCCATTTATATTGGCTTGTCCAGTTTAATTCACTAGCTTGCGCCCCTTTTTCAGCTGTTGACCAGTCAAGGAAAGCATCTACTAGAAAATCTTCAGAGCCAATTTTAAATGGCACAGCATAAGTGATCGTCATTTGATAATCATCTTTAGTACCGGCTGATTTAGAATCATTATCGGCTTTATAGAAGTTGATGTTTGCATACTGTGTATATGGAATGTCTAAAGCAAAGCCAATACCATACAAGAAGTTATTAAACTCAGAATTTTTGTCGTAGCCGGCATTATGTTCCCAAGTCGTTGCAATCAGAACGTCTTTGATCGGCCCCATAGAAAGGTCTTTACCAGAAACTTCGCCTAAGCTAAGGCGCGGTGCAAGCTCAAGGTAAGTCGATGCTTCATCATCTTTGTCCCAAGCTTGGTCAACGAAGAAGAATACATCTGAATATTTCAGTTTAGCGGCATATTCAGCTGTGATCGTTTTCTGTTCATTGTTGTCACCATCAAAAGGCACAACATAATTTTCACCATATAGGCCAGTTAAGCTGAAATCTTGCCATACGATAGGTGAAGCTTGAGTGAAAGCAGCAGCAGATGCTAATGCACATGATGCAACGATTTGTGTAAGTTTCATTAAAAAATATCTCCCCCGAGAAGCACTGAAAGCATACAGATTATTAAGCAAAAATAAAGCCAAATTTTACTCAACGGCAAAATTGTTTTGTAATTTGAAGGGGAAATACGCTGTGAATGATCGATGACGGTAAAAGCGAGATTTTGAGTTTGAATGGAATTGTGCAAATAGAAGGTGGGCGTCGAGGAAATGCACAAAAATATGACCCAAATCAATTAAAACAATGCAAATCTACAATAAAGTCTTACTTTTTGTATGGGTATTAAAAAAATATCAAAATAGCACTTGCAAAATTCTAACTTAAGACCGATATTCGAAGTATAAGGACACGGATCTGCAGACTCTAAAGTGTTCATCATTCAATGTGGAGGACGACGTTCCATACAAAGTTGAAGATGGTCATTGCTGTAACATTTACAGCAAATGTAACGTGCCAAGATAATAAGTTTTGCACAAATATTTATAGATATTACAGATAGATATGAGGATGATATTATGAACATAGAAATCCGTACAGATAAAAACATTCCTAATAGTGATCGATTAATTACATACGTTCGTGCAGAACTTAATGAAGAATTTCAGCGCCATAGTGAACGCATTACTCACTTTTCGGTGCATTTAAGTGATGAAAATGGGGACAAGGGTGGTAGCGACGACATCAAATGTATGATTGAAGCGCGTCCAGCAGGTTTGAAGCCTGTCGTGGTCAACCATCGTGGTCATAATGTAGATACAGCTATTCACGGTGCAATTGATCGACTTAAACGTAGTCTTGAACATGTGTTCGAAAAGAAAGAGAACCCACGCAGTACGCAACCTGCTTTTGCTGAAGCGGATGATATCGTAGACGACGAATAAGTCTCAAAATTTAAAAAAAGCCCTGCGGGGCTTTTTTTGTGTGTTTTGTATTTTGTTTTACATGAAATTCAAACAAACGCAGCTTTATTCGGCATAATAGATCAAAATAAATTGAAGTGAGCTTTCCAGATGTTAACAGCGCAACAACAGCTTTTTGTGCAAGCGTTAGAAGAACAAGATCTTGCACAGGTGCAACGCCTGTTGGCAGATGGTCTTAATCCAAATTTTATCGACTTTGAAAAAGGACCTGCGGTTTCTGTATGGTCTGATGGTTTGTTTAAATGGTGGGAAATGGTTTGCGAAGCGTATGAAGCAGGCCAACCCTTAACAGCAGAACAGAAAACACAACATTTAGACGTACATATGCAAATCTTGGAAGCGCTGATTCAAGCCAAAGCCAATGTGCATTTATGGGATGCTGAAGAAATTTATGGTCCATTATGGGATGCCGCGAGTGCAGCATGTGTCCCTGCGGTACAGCGTTTATTGGATGAAAAAGTGAATCCAAATATGATTGATAGCGATGGTTTAACCATTTTGTCGTCGATTAGTGAATTATTTTTTGACTGTGATTTTGACGCGGTAAATTGGTCGGAAGCATTGGAAGAAGAAAAACAAACCTTGGAGCTTTTGCGTAGCCATGGCGCAAAAATGACCAAAGAATTAGCATAATTGTGAGTAAAAACATGACTGTATTTAAAGTTTTAAGCATTGCAACATTATCGAGTTTGAGCCTGTCTGCATTTGCGGCGGATTTTTCATTTGATCGTCCGGGCGCGGGTATGGGCACAGGCATTACCCCTGTAGGTCGTTTGGCATGGGAACAAAGTTTGCCAGCAGCGAGCTATAGTGAAAGTCGTGATGAAAATGGTGAAAAAGTAAAAAACACCACTTTAAATGCAGACATGTTATTCCGTACTGGTTTGGCAAAAGATTTGGAATTGCAATTGGGTTGGCAAGGTCCTGCATGGTCTAAAACCAAAGTTGCGGGTCGCTCAGTTGAAGATGATGGTTTGGGTGATGTCAGCATTGGCCTGAAAAAAGCTATTGATTTGAATGATGAGAAATTGTCGATGGCTATTCTTGCTGAAGCTATTATTGCGACAGGTAATGAAGGCTTTAGTGCTGAAGATGACATTTATAGTCTGACTTCAGCCGTGGCTTATGATTATAGCGATACAATTGGGACTTCAATGACCATGCGTTATGAGGTTCAAGATGGTGATTGGGCTGTGAGTGCAATTCCGGGAATGGAATATCACATTGCGGGTAATTTATCGGGCTTTTCTGAGCTGGTTTATCGCAAAGCAGAGAGTACGGATCAGGAAGTTTCTTTGGCTTCCGGTCTAACGTATGCCGTTTCGGATCGTATGCAGTTGGATGCGAGCGTCGGTCTAGAACTCACTGGCGGTCATAAAAATTATCAGTCAGGTTTGGGCGTATCTTACCTGTTCTAAAAAAACCTAAATTTTAAAACGTAAAAATACAGACTGAGGATGAATTCAGCTGAATGAAACAATGGACTTATGTTGCGGCAGCGGCTGTGCTGTCGTTCAGTATGGGCGTCTCTGCTCAGGATGCATTACTTTCAGCTGAAGATGCTTTTCCTTTCTCAGTGGTCTCTGATCGTGCAGATCAGGCGGAGCTGAGTTGGGATATTCCAGCGCATTATTATCTGTATCAGCACAAAATAGAGGTGAAGCAGGGCAATCAAGTTTTAGCTTTGGATTTGCCTGCTGCTGAGGATTTAAAAGACGATAACTATGGTCATACGCAGGTGTATTACCAACAGTTGAGTTTTAAAATTCCGACTCAAAAACTGCAGACCTATCAAGTCAGTTGGCAAGGCTGTGCCAAGGATCGGGTGTGTTATCCACCACAGAGCATCAGCTTTGAAACGGATGCTTCTGGCTTGGTCACACAGCAAAATCTTGCCAGTCCAAATAAACGCTTACTCGATTTTGCAGCAGAAAATACTGCCGAACAGCCTACGGCGAATCGTTTAGATCAGCAGCGGGCAGATAATGCTGCACTGGCTTCTGATCGCTATACCGCAAGTGACCAAATGTGGTCTGAAAAATTAGCACAAAGCTCAATATTTTATGGCCTTTTCCTGTTTTTTGGCTTGGGTTTTTTGTTGGCCTTTACCCCTTGTTCATTGCCAATGCTGCCGATTTTAACCTCACTGATTGTCCGCGACAGCCGAGGTTTAAAAGCGTGGATGATTGCACTGACTTTTGTCACCAGTATGGCGATGGTGTATGCCATTCTTGGCTTGGTGGCCTCGTCAGCAGGTTTGAATTTCCAGCGTTGGTTGCAACAACCCTCGACTTTAATTGCCTTTAGCGTGCTCTTTGTGGTTTTTGCCCTGAATTTATTTGGTTTATTTGAGCTGAAATTGCCACGCAGTTGGGTCAATCGCTTAGACCAAGCTCAGTCGATGCAAAAAGGTGGTAGTCTCGTTGGCGCAGGGGGCATGGGGATGATTTCTGCATTGCTGGTCGGTCCTTGCATGACAGCACCGTTGGCAGGCGCATTATTATTTATTTCGCAAACCCAAAGCCAGTGGCAAGGTGCATTATTGTTATTCACTCTCGGCTTTGGCATGGGTACACCGCTATTGTTGGCCAGTGTCCTTGGCTCACGGGTATTGCCTAAAGCGGGTTTGTGGATGAATCAAATCAAGGTGCTCTTTGCTTTCATTATGTTGGCCTTGGCTTTGTATTTCATTCGACCATTGATCAGTGAAGCTTGGTTACAGTGGTTATCCCTTGCTCTGGGTCTGGTGTTTAGCGCTTATGTGCTTTGGCGCATTTTATGGCGCAGTACTCAGCTCAAATGGTTGTATATCTTGGTGTTCTGTGCAGCCGTACCTTATATTGTGTACAGTCAATATCAACACAGCCAACGTTTTTTAGTCGAAGAAAATCAACAACAAAGTGCTTGGCATGTGGCACATACAGCGGAAGAGTTTCAACGGTTATTAAGTGAAATTCCCCAAGGTCAATCCGCAATTATTGATGTCTATGCCGATTGGTGTGTGGCCTGTCAGCCGATTGAACATAAAGTTTTAAAATCGACAGCAGTACAACAGGCTTTGGCACCGTATTATTTAATTAAGTTAGATTTGAGTCAGTATGATGCAACCCATCAAGTTCTGCTCAATCAATGGGATATTTTAGGGCCACCAACCTATTTATTTTTAGATACAGCGCATCAAGAGATACGTGGACTACGCTTGACGGGTGCTTTTAGTGAGAAGGAATTGCTCGCGCAATTGGAAAAATTTAAATCGCGTGGAGAATAAAAATGATGCAATTATATATTGCCAATAAAAACTATTCGACGTGGTCTATGCGACCGTGGTTGGTGTTACATGCGTTTAATTTACCCTTTCAAGAGATCTTGATCCCTTTTTCTGAAGAAGCAGATGGCGGAGCGTTCAAGCAGCAAATGTTAGCCCTACATGCCAATGGCAAGGTGCCCCTACTGCAACATGACGCTGTGATGATTTGGGACTCATTGGCGATTTGTGAATATTTGGCAGAGCAGTTTCAAGAGCTTCCACTGTGGCCCAAAGATCCCACACAACGTGCATGGGCACGGAGTATTTGCGCGGAAATGCACAGTAGTTTTATGCAATTGCGTAGCTTATGCAGTATGAATCTGCAGGCGGATTATGGTCGTCATGGTCAGATATTATGGTCCGAACATGCTGAATTGCGTGCTGAAGTGACTCGAATCGAGCAGATTTGGTCGAGTCGTACTGTGGTGGATGGCTTTCTATGCGGTGAGTTTAGTATTGCTGATGCGTTTTTTGCACCCGTGGTAACACGTTTACAGACCTTTCAGTTACCCTTGAGTGACAACACACGTCGTTATATGCAAAAGATTTTGCAGCATCCTTCTGTGGAGGCATGGATCACGGCTGCTCAACAGGAACAGCCAGTCCGTCGAATGGAACAGTATCCACGTTAAAAGCTCAACGACGCATCTGAGCTGTAGAAAAGTTTTAAACCAAATGGCTAAAGCTTTGTTGTTCGGTGTAGGCCATCACCATGTTGCGGCCACCAGCTTTAGCTGCATATAGCGCCTGATCTGCATGGGTCAGCAATTGTTGCGGTACCAATTCTGGCGTAGAAATCGCAATGCCAAAACTGGCTGTCACATGAATTGACTGACCATCATGTCCCCAAATTTCAAGCTGCTCAATGGCTTTTCGACAGCGCTCTGCAATGAATATCGCTTGTTCTAAGTTAGAATTTTTTAGCACCAAAATAAACTCTTCCCCGCCAAACCGCCCAACCACATCACTACCGCGTAAATGTTGGTTTAATACTTGGCTGACGAGAATCAAGGTTTCATCGCCTTTATCGTGTCCATATTCATCATTGATGCGTTTGAAATGGTCTAAGTCCAATAAGACCAGTGCATATGTATCTGTTTTAGCACTATCGAGCTGTTCCAAACATTGATTGATACTGCGTCGATTAAATAAATTGGTCAGTGGGTCGACTTGACTAAGTTTTTGAATCAGATGCTCTCGATGACGCCATTGGCTGAGTAAGATTTCAAATAAAGCCAAACAGGTTAATAAAATAGGAACAATGAAAAAGATCATTGAGAAGAGCCAAAAACTATTTTGATAGCCATAGGCATGAGGTTGAAAAATCGGGGCATAGGGGATAATGCCGCGGATGCTTAAATACATGCAAATAGATAAAAAAATCGTGGCTGGGATCAGCATGCTATAGACGATTTTTCGTGTAAATAGCACCAATCCAACGGTCACAAGGCTCACGTAGGAGATCATGGTGGCTGGACTCATAACGCCAATTAAATAACCATCACGACATAAAGAAATGACGAATAAGCCGACCGAAAGATAAGGTAAAATTAGCTGAATCTTGGGATTATCTTTTCCAGCATAGCAAGGCCAAATCAGCAGGACCATTAAGCAAAAAAAGACGATGTTGGTCCACAATTGAGAGTGGATGAGCTCAAGGTTAACCCACTGCCAAAGTTCTGGCGTGACATAAACATAAAATTTCCAAATGATCCAAAGCAGATGAATGGCTGAGCCAAGCATCAGCATGAGCATACACTTTTTCAGGATACTCCAATTCATCACCACTTCATCTTCCAGTAAATACTGGGCGATTCTATTGCGGAGGATCATGTCACGTATGCTTGATTTCACCGTCATCCTGTGTCATTGCCCTGTTCGAGTTATCAGTTTTTTTCTTAAAGTTTATATAGATATCATTTTATAGGCTTACATTAGCATGAAAATTTACACTTGATAACGGTCAAGAACCGCTCAGTAATTTTAAATTTTTTGCGAGTTCAAAATGATTGTTCTAAAAATAAAACATAGTGTCATAAGGATCGGGATTATTCTATTTATGAAAAGTGATTACACTAGGCTCAAGTTAATAACAACAGCTTTAGGTTTTAGTCATGAAAATTCTGCATATTGATTCAAGCATCATGGGCGACGCTTCAGTTTCACGTCAACTCAGCGCTGAAATTGTACAACAGCTACAGCAAAAACATGGTGATGCGGCACAGGTTCAACATCTCGATTTAGCTGTACAGCAGATTCCACATCTCAGCAGTGAAATTTTGATGGGTCAAAATGCAGAACAATCGGCTTTAGGCGAGCAGTTGTTGCAACAGTATTTAGATGCCGATGTGGTTGTGGTTGGTGCTGCTATGTATAACTTCGGTTTGCCATCAACTTTGAAAGCATGGATTGACCGTATCAGTGTTGCTGGTCGTACCTTTAAATATACAGAACAAGGTCCAGTGGGCTTGGCAGGTGATAAAAAAGTCTATATTGCCAGCAGTCGTGGCGGCGTGTATGGCGATAACAGCCCTGTAGATTATCAAGAAGGTTTATTAAAAGCCGTATTTAATTTTACAGGTGTTAGCGATATTGATGTGATTCGTGCCGAAGGTGTCAATATGGGACCTGACATGAAAGCACAAGCAATGGCGACAGCTCAGGCTCAAATTCAAGCCATTTAACAGAATGACATTTCCCTCTTAGGTCAGCATCTGCTGACCTTTTTTTATGGTGACTTTGATTAGTTTCAGGGATCAGTTTTCAGGAATTGGTTTTCACGGATTAGTCCTGATCCAGTCGGTGTGCAAAATCAGCTAAATCACTCAGCGCACGTTGTCCTTCTTCAAACCAAGAGCTAAACATTTGGAAGTTATGCCACATGCCAGTGTACAGCATAAATTCGACATCTAGGCCGGCTTCTTCTGCTTTGACTTTAAAGCGCTGCGCATCATCCAATAAAATTTCTTTAGAACCCACTTGAATATGAATCGGAGGTAGTTCTTTGAGCTCGGCAAAAAAAGGCGAGACCAATGGATCAGCTCGATCGACCGAGCGTGGTACATAATAATCAATGCCTGTTTCGAGGGCTTCTATGCTTAACAGCGCATCATGCTTACGGTTATAACGCAAAGACTCACTGCTCAGCGTCAAGTCTAAAAACGGTGACATTAACACCAAACCACTGACTTGTGGAAGTTGTTCCTGTTGAATTTTAAGGGCTAAGGCAAGCGCCAAGTTTGCACCACAAGAGTCGCCTGACAAAATAATATCTTTGGCTTGAACCCCTTGATCTAATAACACCGCATACACATCAAAAAGGGCATCGAGTGCTTCAGGGAACTGTGCTTCAGGGGATAAAGGATAATCCAAATGTAACACTTGCATTTGCGTGCGTGCCGCAACTTGAGTCAGAAACGCCCGATGCGTGTTCATCGAACCCAAGAAAAATGCGCCCCCATGAATATGAAAAATGAGTTGGGTCGATGCCTGTTGAGGTTTGATTTCTTCGGCTTTTAAGCCGGCTAAGCGAATAGGACGAATTTGTACATCGGGGTTTTGGGGAAATGCACGACACATTTGTTCCAAAGCAAACCTTAAAGTATTGGGCGGTAAATTGAATTGGCTCGGCCCACGAATTGTGGTTTTTAAAATGCTTTCTGTAATCAGTTGTTTCGTCAGTGGCGATATCTTCATTGTCTTTCCATCTTTTTCTATTTTTGGAATCGTGTGAGCATATTTACCAACACAAATTACAAGGTTACACTAAACGGTCACATACAAAAATTGATAAATTGTTGTGACTTTTGGATACTAATGTCGTCTATATCAGACCAGGGAAATAAACAAAAATGAAAAAAATTGCACTAGCATTAGGATTGATGAGTTTAGCCGCATTTGCAAATGCTGCAGATCCGCTAAATGGTACAACTTGGAAAACCATTGATGATAAAACCAAGCAGCCAAAAGCGATTGTAAAATTCACTGAGCAAAAAAATGGTACGCTTTCTGCGAGCATTCAGTCAGTTTTGACACCAGGTGAAGAGAACGCTTGTAAAAAATGTGAAGGCCCATATCACAATAAATCATTAAAAGGCTTACGTATTGTGACCGGTCTTAAAAATGTTGGTGGTACAAGCTATGAGAGCGGTTCAATTTTGGATCCTCAATCAGGTAAAACTTACAAGTTAAAAGGTCAATTGGCTGATGGCGGCAAAAAATTAGAGCTTCGCGGCTTTATTGGTGTTGCTGCTTTAGGTCGTAACCAAACATGGATCCGCGCCAACTAATTTGACGTGATTCCAACAAAAAGCCTGACGATGTCAGGCTTTTTTTATGACTGCTTGCTCAGTCAAAATTGAACAAGGGCAGTGCATGAGTGTGATGAAAACATTTATTTCAATGCACGGTAAGCGTTTTCATCATAGCCAACCAATAAGTCGCTACCTGTATCCAGTACTGGGCGTTTAATCATGCTGCTATGCGCTGTTAAGCACTGAATCAAATTTTCTTCACTGGCTAAGGCTGTCTGTTGCTCTTCTTCACTGAGTCTTTTCCATGTGGTGCCTTTTTTGTTGAGAATCACATCAGCACCTTTGGCATCGAGCCATTTTTTTACGGTTTCAGCATCAATCGCTTGTTTTTTATAGTCATGAAATTCGTAGGTCAGGCCTAATTCGTTGAGCAAGTCGAAAGCTTTTTTCATGGTATTACAGTTTTTGATGCCATAAATTTTAAGCATGAACAGGTGTCCTCAATTATTCAAAACAATAAGATAAAAAATACAATTCAGCATTATCCTACAGGCTAATTCATCAATGCTCAAAGCACGATCGTGATGTGGATTAAGAAATAAATGTTTTGCTGTACAAGTCGCATGCTGTAAATATTAGGCATTGTCATCAAAACGACATTTTGGTGTTTTAGAATAGCCTACAGAACAAAACGAATCAGAAAAGAAAGCGCTGCGATAACAAGAAAATTCAGCCTAAGGTTGCACGGTCAGAAGTAGAAATAAAGCGAGAATAAGAATTTGCTGTGCAGATCGAATTTTTAGCTGTTTTATTTGGGGGAGTCTAGAGATGCGAGGGCTAGAAAAGAGAAAACCCGCATTTAATCATCCTGATCATGCGGGTCTCAGTCCAACGTCCATTGTCACATCCTTGAAAACAAGCTAAATCATTTAGTTTGTTTTTATACTTCCTTCGGCGTCCAATCCTTTTGTGTCATCCTGACATGTCCCTTTGCCGTGCGACCATAATGCTACGTTCGAGTTGTGAGATAAATCCACAAATTCGTCATGTAATGTGAGAAATAACCTCTAATTTAGTAAACAATCGTTCACTCAATTAATTGCTGAGAGCTTAAATTTTATAGTCAATAATCACTGGGGCATGGTCGCTAAACCACTCATCTTTGAATACCCAAGCATTCACAGTACGTTCTTTCCAGTCTGGCGAACATGCATGGTAGTCAATACGCCAACCGACATTTTTGGCACGTGCTTGTCCTCGGTTAGACCACCAAGAGTAAAGCTCGGCTTCTTTACGTACCTCACGGAAGGTGTCGACATAGCCAAGTTCATCATAAATATGATCGAGCCATGCACGTTCATGTGGTAAGCAGCCCGAAGCCTTTTGGTTCCCAGACCAATTTTTAATATCAATACGTTTATGCACGATGTTGTAGTCACCGCAAACAATCACTGACTTATTTTCAGCACGCCATTGCTTCAAAATTTGTTTGTATTCGTTTAAAAATAAATCTTTACGTGCCTGAGCTTCTTCACCCGATGAACCAGAAGGCAGGTAGAGCGAGCAAATATGTGCAGTTTGTCCAAGTCCTAAATCGAACTCAGCAGAAATAAAGCGGCCTTGGCTATCGGCTAATTCAAAGCCTAAGCCATCTTTCACTGATACAAAGGGTAGGCGGCTATAAATCGCAGTACCGGCATAGCCTGGGCGTTCTGCAGGGAAAAGGTGTGTAAACCAACCTTCGGGTTTAAATTTATCGGTCCATTGTTCATGGGTAATGCGGCTTTCTTGCATGCAGATGACATCGGCATCTGAAGTTGCCATCCAGTCAAAAATACCTTTTTTTTCAGCGGAACGCAGACCATTCACATTAATTGAAACGACACGTAAAATTTTTTGATCACTTGGATAGCTACTCTTTGGTATCATGCTCAGGTTTAACCTCAAACTTAAAAAAATGGAGCACCTCATGACAGCGCAAGCGGCATTTAATCCACAAGCTTTTATCGAACTCGCATTATCACGTGGTGTGCTTAAATTTGGTGAGTTTACTTTAAAATCGGGTCGTGTGAGTCCTTATTTTTTTAATGCAGGTCTACTGAACGATGGTGAAGCCTTATCATTATTGGCTTCTGGCTATGCAGCTAAATTAACACAATGCGATAATGTGGAAGTGGTCTTTGGCCCAGCTTATAAAGGTATTCCATTTGTAGCCGCTACGGCTGTTGCACTGTCACAAAACCATGGTGTGAGCGTACCTTGGGGCTTTAACCGTAAAGAAGCGAAAGACCATGGCGAAGGCGGTGTATTGGTTGGTGCGTCTGTTGAAGGTAAAAAAGTCTGGATCATTGATGATGTGATCACTGCGGGTACAGCGATTCGTGAAGTAGTAACTATTCTGAAAAATGCCGGTGCACAAATTGCGGGCGTATTGGTGGCGCTAGACCGTCAAGAAAAAGGTCAGGGCGATTTGTCTGCGATTCAAGAAGTGCAAAAAGAACTCGAAATTCCTGTACATGCTTTAATCACTATGAAAGATTTAATGACTTTCTTAGATGCAAAAGGCGAAACTGAAGCCTTGGCGAAAATGGAAGCGTACCGTGTTAAATACGGCATCTAATTTTTCGGGATTTCAAAAGGCAGCTGAAGCTGCCTTTTTTACGTCTTTAAATGATGATTGTTGCATCTAACTAACAAAAAACGTGAAATATTGCTTAAAAAGTAGGCGTTAAACGTGAAGAATCAATAAAAAGCCGTCTCAGTGCGCTATTTACTGAAACGGCTTTAGTTAAACTATTGATGCTTATAGAAAATTTAAAGAATTTCGTATAACGTGTATTATGTTAATTTTAGATTTACTAAAACTATTTTTTGAGAACTAGGCTGTTATGGGAACTGTAAAGCTCAAATCTTCTGATGAAGTTTTTCAATTAAAAATTAGTCTGCTAGGTAGTGATCCTGAAATCTGGAGAACTATTCAAATTTCATCGGCAGCTACTTTATCTAGGCTCCATAAGGCAATTCAATCCGCTTTTGATTGGGAAGATAGCCATTTACATGAATTCACGACTATTAAGCATGAAAAGATCAATAAAAGACAAAAATTGAAAGAAGTTCTACGTGTAGGTAAAAAAATTATATATACATATGATTTTGGCGATTGTTGGGAACATTTGATTACTGTAGAAAGCAGACAATCTCCTGATTTAAATAAAAAATATCCATGTTGTATAGATGGTCAAAATCATGCTCCATTTGAAGATATTGGAGGAATTTTTGGATATCTTGATATTTTAGATGCATTACAAGACCCCAAACATCCAAGATATGACGATTACATGCAAATTATCGAGGATGAAATAGGAGAGATAGAGTTTGATCCGACCTACTTTAATTCACATGATATTAAGTTTTAAACCTGATTTAACATAAGGGCTGTTATACGAAATTGCAACTAAATATAGTTGCAATTATTATTTAAAAGTAACTATACTTAGTTGCAATAGCAGTAGGGCTGAAGTATGGGTAAAACGGAAAAGTTACTGGAAAAATTTGGAAATTCAAAAAATACATTTCCGTATAAAGATTTAGTCGTTTTACTGAATCAGCTCGGCTATGAAAAATTTGAAATGGCAGGCTCTCGTGTCCGTTTTTTTAATACGAAAACTGAACACATGATTTTACTGCACAGGCCACACCCTGAAAATGAAATCAAAGGTGGGGCTTTGAAATCTGTAAAACAGGCACTCAAGCAGGAGGGATTTTTATGAGCTATTTAAAATACAAAGGTTATCTAGGTACAATTGAACCTGATCTTGAAACAGGTGAGTTATTTGGAAAGCTTGCATTTATCCGTGATCTCATCACTTATGAAGCAGAAACATTAAAAACTCTTGAACAAGCTTTTCAGGAATCTGTCGATGGATATTTAGAGTCTTGTGCTGAATTAGGTAAAAAATCCGATCAGCCATTCAAAGGTACATTTAATGTCCGTATTAGTCCTGAGTTACACCGTAAAGCTGTTTTAGCATCAAGTGATAATTCTCTTAATGCTTTTGTAAGCGATGCGATTCAAGAGAAATTAATGCGTTTAGGTGCTTAATTTATTGAAGCCTAGATTGACATCTAAAAATTGAAAAAAATTAGTAAAAAAGGGAGCTTACAGCTCACTGCTGTCCCACAATTTTTCACAAGAGGAAGCTCATTTGAGCTTCCTCTTGTTTTATGGGTATTTTATCGGGTGAAAATAAAGCTTTTAAAGTTCTTCTTTCAAACAAATTCACTTGAATTA
>NZ_VOYW01000036.1:0-34419 GCF_013420085.1 Acinetobacter sp. YH12027 | reverse complement strand
CCATTTCGGTAAAAACTGGTCGAGGTACGCCAACCAAGCGTTTAAATTCAGAATCTGAAAAACGGTTTAAGTTCTGATATCTCATGAAACTTAGATTGAGGTGGTTTTTACTTTCGCAAGAGATCTATTATATTCCAGCTATTTATAATGTAGGAAGAGTTCGATTAGAGCAAGGATATTATACAGAAGCAGCATCAATTTTTAAGGAGATTGAAAATGATAATTTCGCGCCAGCCTTTAATTTAATAGGTGTGATGTATAATTATGGCTATGGTTATGATGTAGATTTAGAAAAGGCACTGAAATATTATAAGAAGGCTGCTTTGCTAGGTAATCCAGATGCGCAGTTTAATATTGGGCAAATGTATTTTGAAGGAATAGGGGTTAATAAGGATTTTAAGGAGGCTTTCAAGTGGTACACTTTATCGGCAAATCAAAATTATTCTCTAGCGGAGATCCAATTAGCAACATTATATTTTAAAGGGTATGGTGTGGGAGCTAATATTAATACAGCTATTGAAATAATAAAACCATTAGCAATAAATGGGAACCCTGATGCTATTTACAACTTAAGACTTTATTATAAAAAACTAAATAATTCAAAAGATTATGAATACTGGGATAAAGTATGTAAAAAAAACCATGATTGTGATATTTGACTTTAAATTTTTTTAAAATGGCGGATTCAAGCAGCAAGTGCAACAGTATAAAAACCAGCCATAACTTCACTCGGTGTATACCAACCTAGTGTTTTTCTAGGACGATGGTTGAGTGCAAATTCTATCTGCTCTATTTGTTCGTTTGACACGTCATCAAACGATGATGATTTTGGCAGATATTGACGGATTAAACCATTCGTATTTTCATTTCTAGCTCGCTGAATAGACTTGTAAGGGTCAGCGAAATACGCCTCTATGCCGGTATCAGTAATTCTTTTGTGTTCGGAAAATTCTTTGCCATTATCAAATGTCACGCTATAAGCATGGCTCATTCGTAAACGATCTAATGCATAAGTAATCGTTTGAGGGGATGCTCTCGTTGGCCCTAAATGAACAATATGTACGTACAGGCTCTTTCGATCAACGAGAGTTAATAAAGCACCTTTATGATGCTTACCAATCACCGTGTCACCTTCGAAATCTCCTAAACGTTGTCGTTATCAATGACCTCATCTCGGCAATGAATACTTGTTTTATCAATGATTTGACCCCTACGATCCGTGTTTTTGTAACCTCGTTTTCGATATTTCTTCTGATGCCTTAAGTGTAGATGGAGTTTACCGCCTTTTGATTTATCTTGATAAATGTACTGGTAAATCCACTCATGTGAAGGCACATCCAGCCAATCGCGTTGTGTTAAAGCACCTGAAATTTGTTCGGGTGACCAGTCCAAACCAATCAAATAATCAATATAAGCGAAGGCAAATGCTGTCATTGATGATGAAGGACGGTACCGTCTTTGACTTGCAAATTTAGCTGCCTGTTGAGCTCTATATCCACGTTGCCCAGTATTTCTTTTTAATTCACGGTAGATGGTTGATCGTGAACGTCCTAATTCCCGAGCAAGGGTAGCGATTGAACTTTTACTTTTCAAAGTAGCATAAATTTTGTATCTTTCATCTTGAGAAAGTTGGGTGTATTTCTTCATTGTGTGCTTTCCAATTGCGAGTTGAAAAAGTCTAATGATTCTATGAATACATCTAACTTTTTCAACTAACTACAAATGTGTCGCACTTGGGATTTGAATCTGCGATGAATAATGACTTAAACTTTGAAAATATGTGCCTTTTTTCTTGTCACCATAGCTTCGCTTTTGTTTTTAGGCTTTTATATTTGAATTCCGATGGTATCTACGATCACCACATTCTAGTCTATGTCTTCACCTTAAATACAGCGTAATGCGCTATCTGTGGTTTATTGGACTGGTGTTGTTGATAGTATGGGTTTATCACGTCATCGTGGAGAAAAAAGCCGATCAAGTCGAAGATTTTTTAAATCGTAGAAAGCGAAAATAATGCTATTCAGCAGTATAAAAAGGGAGCATGACGCTCCCTTTTTATTGAGTTTATTCAGCTTCCGTTGGGACGAGCATCAGCACAGATTCATTTAATAGCATGGCAATATTTTCTAAGATATCAGCATCATATAAAGATTCGTCTAGCGCTAGACTTTGGCCATCGGCAATGGTTTTTAAATGCACTGCAAATTCGTCTGAGATACAGATTCCTTCGCCATTTGCCCAAAACAAAATATCACCGTCTTGCTCTGTATATAGTAAGCGTGAAGCCGGTTCTAACATGAGTTGATAGCCTTGATCTAAGGCCTCTTCAAGATCACCAGTGCCGATTTCTTCGGCTTCAGGAATATTGTCAGGATATTTAGGTTCTGACATTAAGCTCATGATTGCATCTTCAAGTACGGTTGAATTTTGCAATTGTTCAAATAACTTTTCTTTTAAATACTCAAGTTCATTTTCAGTCACTTGGCCAATCGCACTGATTTGATCACGTAAAATATCAGTTAATGGATTTTTAAGTAGGGGATTGTCTGTGAATTTGTCTGTCACTCGATCCATCATTTCAGTGACATTTGGCATGCGGAAGCCAAATGAATACGTCAGACACTCATCTTCAGCTACACCATAGTGTGATAGGCCTGGTGGCACATAAAGTAAGTCGCCGGGAGCAAGCACTTCATCAAAATGAACATCCATTTCTGGTAGTAAGCGAAGCGGTTGACCTTCGACAAATGAAGTATCTGCATCACACATCTGACCCAATTGCCAACGACGGTGACCATAGCCTTGAACAAGGAATACATCGTAAAAATCAAAATGTTGTCCGACAGAGCCACCTTTTTGTGCATACGACACCATGATGTCATCACGACGCCATTGCGGAATAAATGAAAACTGCTTCCATAGCTCGGCTAGGTCAAAAGAATAATGATCGACAGCTTGAACCAATAAAGTCCACAGTTTCGGCATTTTTTGAAAATCGGCTTTAAGTAGTGGAGAAGATTTCACTGTCCATTGGTTAGGATCACGATCTTTTTGTTTGATGAGACGTGCAGTGACGTTATCTTCTAAAGCCAATTCAAGAACGTCTTTCGGTTCAAGTATTTGGGCAATTTCAGGGAGTGCATTACGAACCAATAATGGTTTTTTTTGCCAATATTCGGCAAGGAATTGTTCAGCGCTGATGCCGCCGAGGATGTTAAGAGAATGAGCCATAGCTAAATACATACAATTTCAATGGATATATTGTCCCTTGAGATTCCTGTTTTTAGCAAGGCTCTATTTCATTAAATTATTTCGATTAACTTGAGACTATCTTAAAGGATTGTCTTTGAGATATTGCATGACTAATTTTTCAACCTCCAAATCATAGCTATTGGCAGCAGCCGTTGTCGCTGAAAATTTCATGAATTGCTCAAAATGTGCATTGGTGTCAATTTTAGTATTTTCTTTGTCCGACATTAATTTGAAATGATTCGGCATGACTTTTGCCATCATTTCAACATTTTCGGTTTGTAGTTTTAGAAGTTTTTTTACTTCAACTGTTTGTGGTTGAATGCTTTCAAATTTTTGTTTGCCTAGAGCAACCAGTTTATTGATTTGTTGTTCTGGCGTGTTACTACCACCGGTTTTGATCTTAGTGCCTAGCTGTTGAATGATTTGCTCCTGCATTGCAGCGCCTTGTTGTTCTAATTCAGCATAGATAAATTTATATTGAACCCATTCATTGACTAAGTTTTTGTTGTATTGCTGAGAGTTGGTTACAGTTTGATTCACTGTATTGGTATGACCGTTTGTCGAACAAAATAGAAGGCTAATGCTAATGAGGCTAGATGAAAGTAAATTAAACGTTTTCATGTTTTCAGTTCTTGGTTGTAATAAATAAGTAAGTGACTTTTTAATCATTAGCCCATAAAGAGCTAATGATGTGTTTATTATGCTGTAACAGATAAAGATTTTAAAATTATGGGACTAATATTTTAAGCTCACGCAAAATATTGCAGAGTTTAATCATTGGCATACCCATGAGTGTAGTTTGGTCTTGCCCGATCATTTCTTCAAATAAGCTAATCCCTAAACTTTCACATTTAAAACTGCCAGCGCAGTGTAACGGTTGTTCAACCTGAACATAACGTTCAATTTCAGGCAAGCTAAGTTTGCGAAACTTCACTTTATAGTGCTCGACAAGGGTTTGTTCAAAACCTGTCGATTTTTGTTGGACACTGAGTGCCGTACTGAAATAAACGATTTTGTCAGAATTGGCTTGAAGCTGCTTAATGGCTTTTTCATCGCAAAGCGGTTTACCGATAAAAATATCTGGTGCGCCTTCGCGCCATGCGACTTGGTCAGAACCAATCACAATCGCGTCTGGGTGTTGGTTTGCAATTGCTGAAGCTTTTTCAAATGCCAGTCGCTTTGCTAACTCATCAGCGTGGTTCTCACCACGAGGTGTTTCGTCTATATCTGGTACGATTGAGAGGTAATCAATCCGTAAACGGTCCATTAGGTCTTTACGGGTTTGGCTGCTAGAAGCCAAAATGATTTTGGAAGTACTCATTACACTGCATATTCCATAAGTACATCAAGCGGTACATAAGACAGCACCGCTTGGTGACACGCTTGTATTTTAATAGGTGGGGCAAATCCTTCTTGATACGCTTCCACCCAGCGAGTCACACAGATACACCAGAAGTCACCAGGTTGTAGTCCTGGAAAACCAACTTCGGGTAAGGGTGTGATTAGGTCATTGCCAACTTTTTGGGAAAAGTTTAAAAATTCAGATGTCATTTGTGCACACATCGTATGCTGACCAAGGTCTGTTGTTGCTGTATGGCAAAAGCCATTTCTAAAATATCCGGTAATCGGATCAAAACAACAGCTTGCCAAGGGTTCGCCTAAAACATTTAAACGATTAATATTTGGGTCTGGATGAATCGACATAAGCGCTGAATCTTTATAAGGCTTTTCGCTATCATAACAAAACTTTGGCTCGACATAGCTTTTCTGCAAAAGAAGCTAACGTTTTTCTGCATAATCATTTAAAATCGTCGCGTTTTGATATCAATAAAAGAGAGTAATGCATGAACTTTCAGCGTATGACTGACCTAGATTTGGCGGGTAAACGTGTTCTGATCCGTGAAGATCTTAACGTACCAGTTAAAAATGGCGTGATTACAAGCGATGCACGTTTACGTGCGGCGTTGCCAACAATTAAAGCAGCTTTAGAAAAAGGTGCTGCTGTAATGGTGTATTCACACTTAGGTCGTCCTGTTGAAGGTGAGCCTAAAGCAGAACAGTCTCTAGCACCTGTAGCCGCTTATTTAACAGAAGCTTTGGGTCAAGATGTTCAATTGATTACTGACTATTTGGATGGTGTTGACGTTATGCCAGGTCAAGTAGTTTTACTTGAAAACTGCCGTTTCAACGTAGGTGAAAAGAAAAACAATCCTGAATTATCTGCTAAATACGCAGCACTTTGTGATGTTTACGTAATGGATGCATTTGGTACGGCTCACCGTGCAGAAGCATCGACTGAAGGTGTAGCACGTTGCGCAAAAGTCGCTGCTGCAGGTCCGTTACTTGCTGCTGAACTTGATGCACTAGGCCGTGCACTTAAAACTCCTGCAAAACCAATGGTTGCGATTGTTGCAGGCTCAAAAGTTTCTACTAAATTAGATGTATTAACTTCACTATCTGACATCTGTGATCAATTGATCGTGGGTGGTGGTATTGCCAATACATTCTTAGCTGCTGCGGGCTTCAATGTTGGTAAATCACTTTGTGAAAATGACCTGATCGACACAGCAAAAGCCATTGCCGCAAAAGTATCTGTACCACTTCCAACAGATGTTGTTGTTGCTGATGCTGCTGAAATTGATTTTGCAGACTTCCTTGGTTCATTAGCTGCTGCTAAAGCTGTCGTGAAAAAAGTTGAAGATGTAACAGACAACGACATGATTTTGGATGTAGGTCCTGAAACTGCCAAAGCATTTGCTGAAATCTTGAAAACTTCAAAAACTATTCTATGGAATGGTCCAGTAGGTGTGTTTGAAGTTGATCAATTCGGCGAAGGCACTAAAGCATTGTCTTTAGCGATTGCTGAATCTGAAGGCTTCTCGATCGCGGGTGGTGGTGACACGCTTGCTGCAATTGATAAATATGAAGTTGCAGACAATATTGGTTACATCTCGACTGGTGGTGGTGCTTTCCTTGAATTCGTTGAAGGTAAAACTCTTCCTGCTGTAGCAGCGCTTCTTGACCGTGCTTAATTTAGTATTATCAATAAGATAATACAGTATTAAAAAAGGTTGGCTTCGGTCAGCCTTTTTTTATCGCCCATTCATTTTGCCGTCATCAAAGTGCAATATTTCTGCAATAAAATTCATCGCAACACCTAATTCGCAGTAGTAGGAAACAACGATGAACTTAAAACTTGCACTTGCTGTACTTTTAATCGCACCATTAACTTTGACAGCTTGTGCTAAAAAAGAGTCGGCACCAACGGAATCAGAAGCATCTGCTGTTGCCGTAGACAATGCTCAAACAACGCCAGAACAACAAAAAGCCATTGATGAACTTGATAAGCCAGTATTGGATGAAAAGAACCAAGATGTTCCTGCTGAAATTGCAAATGCACCTGCAGACGAAGCAACAGCTGACGCTGAAACAGTCGCTTCAGCAGCAGCAGCTCACTAAGATTGTTGTCTTTATTTAAAAAGTCCCTGCAAATGCAGGGATTTTTTTTTAAATAGTGTTATTTGTTGCTGAATTGAAATGATTGAGCATGTAGAATATGCGGCATTACCTGGGAGGATATTATGGCTCTTATTTCATTGCGCCAGCTCTTGGATCACGCCGGCGAACATGCTTACGGCGTACCAGCATTCAACGTAAACAACTTAGAACAAATGCGTGCAATTATGCTTGCAGCAGATGCAACAAATTCACCTGTAATTGTACAAGCATCTGCGGGTGCACGTAAGTATGCAGGCGCTCCGTTCTTGCGTCATTTGATTTTGGCAGCAATCGAAGAATGGCCACATATTCCTGTGGTTATGCACCAAGACCATGGTACTAGCCCTGATGTATGTCAACGTTCTATTCAACTTGGCTTCTCATCAGTGATGATGGACGGTTCTTTAGGTGAAGACGGTAAAACGCCAACTTCATACGAATACAACGTAGACGTGACTCGTCGTACTGTTCAAATGGCACATGCGTGTGGCGTTTCAGTAGAAGGCGAAATCGGTTGTTTAGGTAGCCTTGAAACTGGTATGGCTGGTGAAGAAGATGGTGTAGGCGCTGAAGGCGTACTTGACCATTCTCAGCTTTTAACTTCAGTTGAAGAAGCGCGTTCATTTGTAGCAGATACCAATGTTGACGCACTTGCAATTGCAGTGGGTACTTCACACGGTGCGTACAAATTTACTCGTCCACCTACAGGTGACATCTTAGCGATTGACCGTATTAAAGAAATTCACGCTGCGTTACCAAATACGCATCTTGTAATGCACGGTTCAAGCTCTGTGCCACAAGAATGGTTGGCTGTAATTAATGAATTCGGTGGTAACATCGGCGAAACTTACGGTGTTCCAGTAGAGCAACTTGTAGACGCAATCAAACACGGTGTTCGTAAAATTAACATCGATACTGACTTACGTCTTGCATCTACAGGTGCTATGCGCCGTATGATGGCTGAAAAACCAGCTGAATTTGACCCACGTAAATTCTTCTCTGCAACTGTTGATGCAATGAAACAAATTTGTATCGATCGTTATGAAGCATTTGGTACAGCGGGTAATGCTGACAAGATTCGTCCAATTTCTTTAGAGAAAATGGTGAGTCACTATAAATAATTTGTCTTGAGATAGATTATTTTTGAAGAAAAGCCCACAATTAAGTGGGCTTTTCTTTGATTTGAACTTAGAAAAATTGCTTTAAATACAACTCAAGAATAAGAGCGTGTCATGGAATTGATCTTTGCTGCCGCGATTTGCAGTGTTCTCGTTTCAGTAATTCTAAAACTCTGTCGTGATCGGGGTTTTAACCCTGCACAAATGATCACATGGAATTATGCATCTGCGAGTATTTTATGTTTTCTATGGTTTAAGCCGGATCTAGCCCATATTTCGATTAATAAAACGCCGTGGGTTTTAATTGCGGCTTTGGGTGTATTACTGCCGACGATTTTTTATTGCTTAGCACGCTCACTGCAAACAGCAGGTATTTTAAAAACCGAATTGGCTCAGCGCTTATCGGTTGTGCTTTCTCTTAGCGCAGCCTATTTTATTTTCAGTGAATATTTTAATGCCATTAAGCTCATTGGTATTGCGCTTGGTGTACTTGCGGTATTGCTGATTTTATTTTCACAGCGTAAGGGAAGCATTGATGGAAAGCAGGGGATTTTATTTTTATTAAGCGTTTGGGCAGGCTATGCACTGATTGATGTGCTATTAAAATTTGCCTCAGGTTTGGGCATGCAGTTTGCGGTGACTTTAAATCTGGTGTTTATTTGTGCATTTCTACTTTCGAGTATTTATAACATTGTACAACACGGCAGTCTGGGGAAGACCAAAAATATCCTCGCTGGATTGGGCTTAGGTCTCTTAAACTTTGCTAATATTGCACTGTATGTGAAAGCCCACATGTTGCTTAAAGACACACCAGCAATCGTCTTTGCTGGCATGAATATTCTGGTCGTGGTTTTAGGTGTGGTTGCGGGCCTCATCATCTTTAAAGAAAAATTGAGAGTCGCAACCGTCTTTGGTTTGATTGCAGGGATCATGAGTGTGGTTTGCTTAGCATATGCCATGTCTGTCTAAGATAACTTTTAGCAAAAACGATCGGGTGTTGTAGCAAATCATCCCACTCAGCCACGCCCATGAGCAGTCCTTGATCTCGACAGGTCGGACACTCAGGGCAGTGATGATCAGTATATTGATAAGTATGCAGATACATTTGATGGCAATGACCGCATTCAAACTTCATCGGCATTTGTAGTAAATATGACATGTCCCACCTCTGCTTGATTTGTTGTTCTGATTCAAATTATTCAGCAAAGTTCAGACCAATTTATAAATATTATATTTTCACATTGTTGCTAAATATATCGTTATAAAAAAAGCCCTCGATTTGAGGGCTTTTAGTTTTAGATGCATAGTTAACGTGTGAGTTGTTGAAAACGTTGTAAGGTGTTTTCAAAATAACATTTACCCACAGCAACAGGGTGCTTCAGGAAATCTTGAGTTTCAATGGTGCCTTGTAACTGACCCGGTTGTTTACAGTTTGGGCAGTTTGGATAGCTATGAAGCATATCGCCCGCATATTTTTGTAAATAAACCGTATTGCACGCTTCGCAATGAAATTTCATAGGTAATTTTATAGCTGTAGGCATAGGGAGAAACCTGAGTATATTTTGAGCAGAATATACTCGATAATTGTTTAAATAATAAGTCCTGAAATGACAAAAAAGAGGCAAAATTGCCCCTTTCGTCGGTTTTATGGAAAGCCTAAAGATGTGTAAAAATTTCTTCAGCATTCAGACGTGATTTAGGTAATTTCGCATTGAAATCATTTTCGCTACGATAGCCTAAAGTCATCAGTACAGAAGGAATCAAGTTTTGTTCAACTAAGCCCAATTCTTTAGAGATGATCGCTTCGTCAAATCCACCAATCGGAGTTGCATCCACACCTTCAATGCCTGCTGCCAAAAGCATTTGACCTAAAGCAATAAATGTTTGGTTTTCAGCCCAACGTTGAATATCACCTTTTACATTACGATAATAATCGACATAACCTGTACGGCTGTCTTTTTGACCTTGTTTGGCTTTGTCATCTTTAAAGCGACCACTACGATCATCCTGATTTAAAAGATTATCTAAATGCTCTGCAGTGATGTCTGCTTTAGTACAGAATAAAATCGTATGTGATGAATCTAAAACTTTTGGGGCATTGTAGGCATATTTTCCTACTAAGGCTTTGGCAATGCGTTGTTTGGCTGCATCATGATCTGCAATAAAAAAATGCCAAGGCTGAATATTAATAGAAGATGGTGCTAAACGGAGTATTTGTAATAAACGCTCAAATTGTTCCTGCGGAATTTTTTTAGCAGGATCATAAGCTTTCGTGGTATAGCGTTGTTTTGATACGTTTAACAGATCCATCGAATATCTCCAGATATAGTTTGCTGTAGTTTAGCGGATAAACGGCCAAATGGTCTAAGGAGAAAATTTTCCAAGGATAGATCTTAGTCGTATATGCTGTACTCAATGGCTAAAAATTAATAGATTTAAGCTGTATGAAGTGCGAATTAGAGTTATATAAAATCATAAGATAGATAAATGCTATTGGTAGTTTTTGCCAAAAGGCGTTTAATCAATTGTAGTTAATCATAGTTTAAGCATGAGACAGCAGCGATGGATTACACCAATCATTTCAAGAAAAAATTAAAAACCGAACAGCAGGTTGGTTTGTGGGTCGGTTTAGCCGATGCTTATGGGACTGAAATAGCTGCAAATGCAGGTTATGACTGGTTGCTGATTGATGGCGAGCATGCGCCAAGTGACTTGCGGACGACATTGTCGCAATTGCAAAGTATTGCTGCATATCCTTCGCAAGCCGTGGTTAGACCTCCAATTGGTAGTGTGCAACTGATTAAACAACTGTTGGATATCGGTGCGCAAACCTTGCTCATCCCTATGGTCGAAACTGTTGAACAAGCTCAACTTATGGTTAAAGCCGTACGTTATCCACCTGAAGGTATTCGTGGAGTAGGTGCAGCATTAGCACGTGCAACACGTTGGAACAGTATTCCAGACTACTATGCAACTGCACATGAAAATATCTGTTTACTGATTCAGATTGAGTCGGTTGAGGGGATTAAAAACTTAGAAGAAATACTGAAAATTGAAGGCATCGATGGAGTATTTATTGGTGCGGTGGATTTGTCGGCGACGATGGGTTATCAGGGGAATTCGAACCATCCTGAAGTACAAAAAACCGTGATTGATGCAATTCAGCGTATACGTAAGGCGGGTAAAGCAGCAGGTATTTTGTCGACACAGCATGATGTGACTCAGAAGTATATCGAGTTAGGCACAGAATTTGTTGCCGTGGGTGTCGACACCAGTGTGCTCATGAATTCGTTACGTGAGCTTTTATCGAAGTATAAAACAGATACCCAAGTGATGAAAACAGAAGGTGGTTACTAAGCGGTACAGCCTTAAGCAATTGGTAACCGTCAGATCAGATTTGAGCTAGTACAGCCTTAGAAAAACCTCTGCATAACGAGTTGTATATTTGATATCTTTGTTCTTGAGTGAGATGAGTATAGTTCATGATGCAACTTTGACCGGTCGGAAGCAAAATGCGAACTCAACTTGCTTCTCTCTAATAATTTAATCTTTGTTGCTCTTCTTTTTTGAATTTAAGAGTAAAAAAGACATACCGGAGTATGTCTTTTGGGGGAGATATTGCAGCTTAGAAGTCGTAACGTAGACCAAGAGAAAGTGCAGTTGCATTTTCATCACCGATACCTGAGATACCGTTACCGAAGCTACGACCTTCTTTCCAAGGATTGAGTTTAGAGTTTTTGTCGTTAAGCACAGTTGCTAAGTTGCCGTATACGCGTAATGTGCTATCCAACTTATGTTCTACACCCACACCGATCAAGCTTGCATTGGCATCATCAGCATCTACGTCACGGTAGAAGTATTCACCGCGTACTGAGGTTTTAGGCGTTACTTTATATTCGCCAGCTACACCGAAAACTTGCGCATCTGGGTTGGCTGTATCGTTGTCGTGTTTGGCAATTTGGTATAAGGCACCCAAGTTAAATTCTTCAGTTAATTTATATGCACCGGCAATACGGAATGCATCACGACTTGCACCACCAGCTGCGTTTGCTGCATTTTCATCATACTTTTCGTAAGCTGCTGCAAAATCAATTGGACCTTCTTTATAGGTTAGAGCAAGGTCATAGGCTTTGTTGTCATCTTTGCCTTCACCATCTGTTTCACGGTCAATTTGTGTACCTGAATGCATCGACATTGCAGCTAGTACATTGAAACCACCGCCAAATTTTGGCGATTTATATTCAATGGTGTTTTCATTACGTTCATCAAATTTTAAGTTGCCGACACGTGTTACGTTACGAACGTCACCAACCATGTCACCGAAGAAGTTCACAGGGCTACGTGCGACTTTAAATGGGCTGTCAAAACGACCTACACGTGCTTGACCATAAGTTGAACTTTTTAAACCCACGAATGTGTCACGTGTTGAAAAATCTATACCTTTGCTGTCTTGGCTACCGCTTGCAAAGTTTACTTCTTGCTCAATTTGAGCGAATACGTTGAGGTCATCATTAATTTTTTGATCTACTTTGAAGCCTAAGCGTGAAGCATTAGAAGAAAGACCAACTTCGTTGTAATCTTTACCATCATCTAGATAGTCAAGAGAGACATGTGCACGGCCATAAATTTTTACATCTGCAGCAGATGCCATCATTGGTGTAAGAATTGTTGCCCCGATTGCTAATGCACATAGAGTTTTTTTCATTTGAAGCTCCAGAAGACTTTTCCAGTCATATCAATATGTTTTATCAGTAGCTTGGCTAGAAGTAATTTCGCTATCTAATGGCGCTAAGTATTCATTACAAATAAGACAGTTCTATTAAGGAAATATTTCAAAACGGTGAAAGGTGATTTCTGGTTTAAATTGCTTTTATACTTATAAAAATGAATATTTATTAAATGCTTAGGGTTGTATTGAACAGTAAATTTTGCAGCTAAAAGTTCTTGGGATAATATTCGAGACATAAAAAATGGAGCCGAAGCTCCATTGATCATCACTTTAAACTCAATTGAACTTAAAGTGCTGCTTTGATTTTTTCGCCAATGGCTTTGATTTTTTCCATGTCGCCCATTTGTGCGGCATGTTTACCTAATTCATGCACTGAAGTCGGAATTAGGTGGAAATGCACATGCGGAACAGTTTGACCCGCAGCAGCGCCAGACAACTGCATCAATACGATACCTTTCACGTCTAAGGCTTTTTCCATTGCTTTTGCAACTTTTTGAGCTACCTGAATGGTATAAGCAGCCGCTTCTGGATCTAAATCAAGCAGCGTAATAGCAGGGGTTTTAGGAATTACGAGCGTATGACCTTCGGCCTGTGGCATGACATCCATAAAAGCGAGTACTTGATCATCTTCATAGACTTTAAACGCAGGAAGTTCTCCGCGTAAAATCCGAGCAAAAATATTTTGATCATCATAAGTCATTGCTAAATTCCTTGAGCGAATTGAATCGTAATTATTTACAGTTCAATTCTTTCTGACGATCTTTGATCGCGTCAAGTCGTTGTTGCTCTTTTTCTGAAAATTTAGGCTTAGTTGTGTAGCAATTGTCATTGCCAAACTTCGCTTTAGCGTCAGGATCTTTAAAGCAGAAACCTTTCGATGCATAAATCACATCATGGTCATTTTTCAACTTTTGGCATTCTTGCTCAGATGCTAAAACAGCAGTAGAAGCCCCGATTAAAGTTACAGCACCTAGCAAAGTTGCGAGGGTAAATTTGTTCATGCGAGTTTCCTCTGTCATTTGTAACAATGTGTGTTATGACACTAGAGTACAATATGATGGTTATTTATCGTTATTCAATGGCGAGTTATTACTCAATTGTAATTTTACTCCATTTTTCATACATAATCATAGCGCTTGAAAAATCACTGTTTTCTTCAGCTTGATCGCTTGCTGCTTGGATTAAATTTTGCGTCAAAGAGAGCACCGGTGCTGAAAGTTTTGCTTGTCGCACCAGATCAACAGCAATTCCCGTATCTTTTGCAAGTAATGGAAGTGCAAAGGTTAATGGGAAGCTACGATTCAGTACGCGCTGCGGTAAAACTGTTTCAGTCACATTACTTTTACCGCTCGACGCATTAATACAATCGAGTGCTTCATGTAAGTCCACGCCATGCGCTTTTAAGGTGGTGAATCCTTCAGCAACTGCACAAAGATTTACAGCCATTAACATGTTGTTTACAGCTTTGACGGCAAAACCCGCACCCGGTTCACCCACATGTTTAATCAGTTTGCCAAATGTTTGGATCGCAGGTAATGCACGTTCAAAGGCTACTTTGTCACCACCAATCATGACGGTTAATGTTCCCGTTTCAGCGCCAATGGTTTGTCCACTCACAGGGGCATCTAAGAATGCAATATTTTGCTGCTTTAAGGCAGCAGCGAGTTTTTTTGCAGATTCGGGTACACCGCTGGTACAGTCGACCCAAATCGAGCCTGATTTCAGCGTTACACTCGCAATTAAATTTTCAACATCTTGGCTGATGGGTAGGCAGGAAAAAATAATGTCCGCTTGTATTGCTTGCTCTAAAGCAACCGCTTGCGTACCAAATTCAGCAGCATGTTGTTCTGCCTTGGTAAAGTTTCGATTCCAGACATAAACCGTGTCGAACTGTTTTGGTAGGTGCGCTGCCATACGGTAACCCATTGCGCCCAATCCGATAAATGCAACTGACTGAATCATCTTTACCCTCTAAATTTTTATTTCAATAAACTGGATTTTTGTGTAAGCCACTGGGTCAAAGTTGGCCAAAATTGATTGGCACTTTTTTGACTCGACATCAGGCCGAGGTGACCACCGGGAATGAGAGTAAACGTGACATCTTGACTACTTGTCAATTCGCCTAAAGGACTTGCTGCATCTGCCGTAACAATTTGATCGCTAGAACCCGCGCCAATCAACAATGAACAGTGGATATTTTTTAATTGAATAACTTTATCTTTCAATTGAATAATGCCGTTTTTAAGCGGATTTTGTAGCCAAACATTGAACACCATGTCTTGGTTAATGCCACCCGGATAGTCAATCATGTGATTGAGAAAATCGCCCATGGTTGCATGTTCATACAGGTCATGCAGATTATCTAAGTTAGATAAAAATTGCTTTTGGCTTTTGAACCAACCCATTGGATCGACGATTTTAAATCCAATCGCATTAAGCACGCCCGGTGTATGGATAAAATGTTTAGGAATTTTCCCAGTGTAAACAGTATCTTGTAAATTCTTACTACGTGAAAGCAAGCGATTGGTTTTTTGAAATAACTTTCCGATACGACCTGAGGCATAGCTATCAATTGGTGCGCCCATCACCATGAGATTTTTAACATGTTCAGGTTGATGTAATGCGGTATACAGCGTGACAAAGACTCCAGCCATACTCCAACCGTGTAGCGAGATGTATCGACTATCTGCATGCTCACAAATTTGATCAATACAATGTGGAATCACATCATCAATAAACGATAGAAAATTTAAGAAACGATCTTGATAGTTTAATTTTCCCCATTCCAGCAAATAGACATCAAAGCCACTGTGTTGAAAATGTTTAACCAATGAGCGATATGGATACAAATCATAAATCGCCATATTGATGGCCAGTGGAGCAACAAACACTAAGGGTTCTTTGTATTTACGATCAGGCGAAGCGTAATACCGAACTTTTGCATGTTTATATTCAGTAATTACTTCATAGGGTGTTGATTGAGAAAGGACCAACGATTTTGCATTAAACACACGTGTAGACAAGTGTTTAATTTTCTTTTGCTGCGCCAGAAATTTCTGTTTGAAAGGGTGCATAACTGTCAATTGCCTAAGTCCTTGTAGGATTGGTCGAAGTCTAAGCGATAATTTAGTATTTTACCTTGACCTTAAATAGCTTAGACGCTCAAAATATTGGCAATTCTTCACAAAGGCAGTTCTTCGCGACTGAGTAATACAGATGAGCCAACAAGACGACATCGAATACCAATTAGAGACTTTAGCGATTCGTACAGGTCATACTCGTACTTTTGAGGGTGAACATAGTGAGCCAATTTTCCTGACTTCATCATTTGTTTGTGAAAGTGCAGCAGATGCCGCAGCAAAATTTTCAGGTCAAATTGAAGGCAATACCTATTCACGTTATACCAATCCAACTGTACAAGCGTTCGAAAAACGTTTAGCTGTTTTGGATGGTGCTGAAGCCGCAGTTGCGACAAGTTCGGGTATGGCAGGCGTACACGCGATCACTTTGGCATACTTAAAAGCTGGCGATCATGTGGTGTGTTCACGTGCTGTCTTTGGTTCGATCATTTCTCTGTTTGAAAAATATGTCATCAAATTTGGTGTTGACGTTACTTTTGTTGATTTGGAAGATTTAGATGCTTGGAAACAAGCGATTCGTCCAACTACACGCTTATTGTTTATTGAAACACCGTCAAACCCATTAGCTCAAGTAGGGGATTTACAAGCCATTGCTGATATTGCACATGCGCATGGGGCATTATTTGCAGTCGATAATACTTTCTGTACACCGGTGTTACAGCAACCGATTAAATTCGGTGCGGACCTCGTGATCTATTCATCAACAAAATATATTGATGGTCAAGGTCGCGCGCTCGGTGGTGCAGTTGTAGGTAGTGCAAAATTGATGGAAGAGATTACAGGTGTTATTCGTACACTGGGTAACTCGATGAGTCCATTCAATGCATGGATCTTCCTGAAAGGCCTAGAAACTTTAAGCTTACGTATGAAAGCCCACTGTGCAAGTGCTCAAACTTTAGCTGAATGGTTAGATGCACACCCGAAAGTTGAAAAAGTGTACTATGCGGGACTTCCAAATCACGAAGGTCATGAGTTGGCGAAAAAGCAACAAAAAGGCTTTGGTGGAGTTGTGTCGTTTGTTGCCAAAGGCGAACGTAAAGGGGCTTGGACTGTGATTGATAATACCAAGTTCCTTTCTATTACAAGTAACTTGGGTGATGTAAAATCAACAATTACCCATCCTGCAACGACTTCTCATGGCAGAATGTCAGCAGAAGCAAAAAAAGCAGCAGGGATTAGCGAAGGTTTAATTCGAGTATCTGTTGGTTTAGAAGATATTAATGATATTATTCGCGATCTTTCACGCGGTTTAGATCTTATCTAAAGTGAATTCATCAGTTTTGTTCGGAGATTTTTATGAACATTAATATGCTCATGCAGCAAGCTCAACGCATGCAAAAAGAAGTTGAGAGCAACATTAAAAAAGCCAAGGAAGAGCTTGCACAAGTTGAAGTTCACGCTGAAGCAGGTGGTGGTCTGGTTAAAGTTACTATGACTGCGCGTCATGTGGTGAAACGTATTGAAATCAATCCTGAACTACTTCAAGATGATGCAGATATGATTGAAGATTTAATTGCAGCGGCAATGAATGATGCTTCACGTCAAGCTGAAGTGATTTCAGAAGAAAAACTGAAATCTGCAAACTCGGGTATGGGGCTTCCACCAGGCCTTTCAGGTTTATTCTAAGGAATACGTTAAATGTTTAGTGATCGTTTTGATCAACTTGTACAGGCATTGCGTATTTTGCCAAGCGTTGGGCCAAAGTCGGCTCAACGTATGGCACTGCACTTAATCATGAAAAATAGGGAAGGCGCTGTTGGTTTGGCACATGCCTTGACTGAAGCAACCAACTATATTCATGAATGTTCCATTTGCCATTCATTGACTGAAGATGAAGTATGCAATATTTGCGTCTCTTCAGAGCGTGATGATCAACTGCTTTGTGTGGTTGAATCTCCTGCAGATGTCATGGCAATCGAGCAAAGTGGCAGTTTTAGAGGGAAATATCATGTATTGGGTGGACATTTGTCACCACTCGATGGTATTGGCCCCGACGAAATTGGTATTCCATATTTAATTCAACGACTAAGTGATGGTAAAGTGCAGGAAGTGATCTTGGCGACCAATGCAACGGTTGAAGGTCAAGCGACAGCACATTATTTGGTTGAAGCGACTAAACATTTACCAATACAAATGACCCGTATTGCACAGGGAGTACCACAGGGTGGTGAGCTTGAATATGTGGATAGTCATACCTTAAGTCAGGCCGTGCATAACCGAATGCGAATGAAGTAACTATAGAGCGAAACTCGTTTCGCTTTGTATAATTTTCACCTAATTATTTATACTTAATAACGATTAAAGTTTTTGTTTACAATGAATAAAAAAGCCAATTAAAGGAAATAAGTCGCTAAAATAACGTTTTTCCTTATAGATAAATAATATATATCAGTTAATATAAGCTCATAGAGCATCTAAAATTAGACTCAGCAACTTATGTATCAATTCATTCAAAATCAGCCAGATTTAAATTCTGTTTTAAATCTTATGGACCAAAGCTCGATTTACGGACTCGACACCGAGTTTATAAAAGTAGATACCCTGTGGCCCAAACTTGGACTTTTCCAAATTAATGTACAAAATCAGGTGTATTTACTTGATGGTACAACCCTCGATTTAACCCAATTCTGGCAAAAATTATTTGCGGCTCAGCAAAACATTTTTCATGCTTGTAGTGAAGATATCGACCTGATTTATCACTATGCACAGCATAAGTCTTTAGAAAATGTCTTTGATACCCAAGTTGGGATGTCATTTTTAGGGCATGGCTTACAAGTCAGCTATCAAAATGCCTTAAAAACTATGCTCGATGTAGATATAGATAAAGATCAGACACGTTCAGATTGGTTGGCTCGTCCACTCAGTGCCGAGCAATTGAACTATGCAGCGAATGATGTACATTATTTAATGAATTTAAGCCATACGATTCAGAATGAATTGGCTGCGAAAAGTTTATTAAATTGTGTGCTTGAGGACTGCAAAAATTTAACTTATGAAATTGGCACTGAAACGCCTATCCATATGCTGTATCACGATATTGGTAATTATCGACATTCACGTCGTCAGCTCATGCAAATTCAGCAATTGGCCGTTTGGCGTGAGCAAATGGTGAAAGCCTTAAATCAGCCACGTAGCTTTATTCTTAGAAACTCAACCATCATTGATATGGTAGAAAAAAATCCAAAAAATAATTTTCAATTGAGTGCAGTGAAAGACATTCGTCCGAACATTGTGCGTGAGCATGGTAAAATTATTTTAGATTTGTTGAAGTTTTTACCAGAACAAGCTGAATGGCCGCTGCGTATGGCACGTCCAATTCGTCATTCGTCTCAGGATATTGGTTCGCGCGTCGATACAGTCATTCAGCGTGCAGTACAAGAAATCTCTGTGCCTAAAGAAGTTTTAATGCGTAAAAAATGGTTAAATGCTTTGTATCAGCATGTGGTTTTTCATAATGATGAACAAGATTTACCGAGCTATTTGTTGGGCTGGCGCTATGATTTGCTGACGAAGCCTTTAATTGAAGTGCTGCATGCCGATGAAAGCTATCTTTCTGGTCAAATGAAAGTGATGGAATAAGTTCTGATTGATTAAAGAACTATCACTTATACAAATTCACGACTGATGCGTTAATAAACACTAATGTATCAGTCTTTTTTTTGATGTATCCTTTGCCTTGCGTTTAATGAGTATTGATTCAATTATGTACTGTTCTATCTACAAATCGAGCAAAAAAGATGAAATGTATCTTTATATTGCTCGTCCTGAAGTTAATGAAAACGAAACTGAAGCGACAGATCCGCTTGCAGTAATGCCTGATGCATTACGTACAGCATTTGGTCGTGCCACATTTGTCATGGATCTAGAACTCAGTGAATCACGCAAACTTGCACGTGTAAACGTATTGCATGTCATAGATTCAATTGAAACAAAAGGGTTCTTTATTCAAATGCCTCCAGAAGGTTTAATTGACCCAAATGCAGTTGAGCCAGAAGGCTTGCGCGGCGCTTAAGTTAATTCAGGAGTTGTGAAAATGAATGGTGTAGTATCGGTATTGGACTCAATTCCTGAAAGCAGTATTGCAATTACGGTTTACCTAGGTGGGGCTGTAATTGCTTTGTTGTGTTGGTATGGGCTGATGAAGCGCTTACCCAAAACGATCGGTGCCATTGGTTGGCTTATCGTATTTGCTATTTTATTAACACCAACCGTTTCTGAAGGTTCAAATGCAGCGATCGCACCTGCGATTTTTGGTTTGATTTTTGGTGTATTAACAAAAGATCAGCCATTGGTTTGGTTGAATCTATCGTTGATTCTCTTTGTGGTGGGTATTGGTTTAGTCCTCGGTTATTTTTGGACCAAATACAATGCAGCGAAACCACAGCACGTTGTAAACAAGAAAATTTCACCGCTTTAAATAAAAAAATAAGGTTATGTCATGTCTGTTGAAACTCAACAATTTACTGGTACAGATCAATATATTGCGACCGATAGCTTAAAACTTGCAGTAAAAGCTGCACGTTCATTGCAAAAGCCACTTTTGGTTAAAGGTGAGCCGGGGACAGGTAAAACACTTTTAGCCGAACAAGTGGCTGAAAGTTTAGGCCTTAAGCTCATTACTTGGCATATCAAATCGACGACCAAGGCTCAACAAGGTTTGTATGAGTACGACGCCGTATCTCGTCTGCGTGATAGTCAGTTGGGTGATGACCGTGTTTATGACATCAAAAACTATATTAAGCCGGGTAAACTTTGGGAAGCATTCACTGGTGAAGAACGTTGTGTACTTCTAATTGACGAGATTGATAAAGCAGATATCGAATTCCCTAATGATTTGCTGCATGAACTCGATAAAATGTCCTTCTTTGTGTATGAGACGGGTGAGACAATTACGGCAACACAACGTCCAATCGTGATCATTACTTCAAATAATGAAAAAGAACTTCCAGATGCCTTCTTGCGTCGTTGTTTCTTTCATTATATTGAATTCCCTGACGAAGCAACCATGCGTGAAATCATCGATGTACATTTTGAAAATATTTCAAATACCTTGGTCTCTGAAGCACTACAAATTTTCTTTAAATTACGTCAAATTCCGGGTTTAAAGAAACCGCCTTCAACCTCTGAGTTGATTGATTGGTTGAGTTTGCTGATGGCGGATGATATGCCAGAAGATATTTTACGCAATACAGATAAATCGAAATCAATTCCACCACTTTATGGTGCCTTGATTAAGAACGAACAAGATGTGCAATTGCTTGAACGTCTAGCATTTATGTCACGTCGTTAATTGCTATTAATTTTATCAAAGATTTAAAAGCCGGTTATCCGGCTTTTATTTTGAGTATTAAAAAATATAAAGGTGAATTATGCAGACAAATGCATACGTATCTCGTGTACACATAGCTGTACCTAGGAGATTAAAGCCGACTGTACTTTTGTTGGCTGCGAGTTTTTATTTTTCTAGTTTTAGCTATGCAATGGATGATGCTCAGTTTGAACAGCAGCATCAACAGCTACTCCAGGATGCGTATTGGGCGCAAGTTGCAGAACATCAACTTAAAGAAAAGCTCATTGATCAATCAGATTATCTCGCAGCTCAAACGACCATTCAACAAAAGGCCTGTGCTGCAACTGTACTCGAGCTGAAATACTATGATTTTGTGATCTTGAATCTAAATGACTTTAACCGCTATAGAAACCATCAAGGTTTTCATAAAATCGTATCTATTGAAAAGTTGCAGCAAGATCGCCTCAAAGTTCAGCACAAATATGAAACTCTTAAACAATCTCTTAAAAATAGAAATGCGACTTGTGAATAAATCATGTCATTTACCTTTCTTTGGGAAGATAGGGCAACGTATATGAACACGCAGTAAAAGCTTTTGGCTTTACTTGTAGGGATCAATTTTTCATAATGGTGGATGTAAAGGCAAGACTCAGTTGCAGATGAAATAACAAGATCACATGCATTCACACTGGATTTGACCTCCTGATATTTAATTTTTATTGGATTTTATTCGCCTATGTTTGTGCGATTGTTTTATACCCTTCGAAAATACGGTGTTCCTGTTTCAACTCGTGAATTGATTGACTTGAACCAAGCAGTGGCAGCAGGGCTAGTCTTTGCAGATCAAAATGAATTTTATCAGCTTGCAAAAACCGTCATGGTCAAAGATGAACGTTACTTTGATAAATTCGACCGTGCAATGAAAGACTATTTTGACGGTATTGCCACCTTTGATTTGGATGAGCTATTAAATCAGGTGCATAAACTGCCAAAGGATTGGTTTGACCTTGAACTCATCGAAAAACATCTAACACCTGAACAACGAGAAGAATTAAAAAAAGCCGGATCATTAGAAGAACTGATGAAAATGCTCGAAGAGCGTTTGCGCGAGCAGCATAAAAAGCATCAGGGTGGTAATCGGATGATCGGTACGGGTGGTACATCGCCGTTTGGTGCCTATGGCGACCATCCTGAAGGCGTACGTATCGGTGGGCCTGGTCGTAAACGATCTGCGGTGAAAGTCTGGGAACAACGTCAATACCGAAACCTAGATGATGAGCAGATTCTCGGAAGTCGTCAGATGCAGATGGCATTGCGTCGTTTGCGTAAATTTGCCCGTCAAGGTGCAGCAGAAGAGCTAGATATCGACGGAACCATTCGTGAAACGGCCAAACAAGGTATTTTGGATGTGCAGTTGGTTCCTGAACGACGTAACCGCATTAAAGTATTGATGCTGTTTGATGTTGGGGGTTCTATGGACTCACATATTGCCCAATGTGAGAAGCTCTTTACCGCTGCAAAAACTGAATTTAAAACGTTAGAGTATTTCTATTTTCATAACTGTTTATATGACTATGTATGGAAAGACAATATTCGCCGTTCCAGCACGCGTATGAATACATGGGATCTATTCAACACCTATGGTCGAGATTACCGTGTCATCGTTGTCGGTGATGCGAGTATGGCGCCGTATGAGTTGAACTCGGCAGGTGGTTCTGTGGAATATATGAATGATGAGGCGGGTCAGGTGTGGTTACAGCGCTTACGCAATCATTTTGATAAAACAGCATGGTTAAACCCAGAAGAAGAAAGTTATTGGCATTACACCCAAACCATTGCTGCGATTAAACAAATTTTTGAAGATCATATGTTCCCAATGACCCTCAAAGGTGTGGAAGATATGACGAAATATTTAGCGCGCTAAAGCGTTAAAAACGATACTTTTTCTTATCAATGATGTTTATATTACTTACTCCAATTTTGCATTGTTTCTTATTTTCAAAATTGGATAGTATTTAAAAGTCTTTGTTTTGCATACAACATGAAGGAAATATGATGGATCATCAAATTAATGGTATCGCATTACCTAATGAAGAAGGTTTCTTCGGGGAATACGGTGGGCAGTTCATTCCACCAGATTTAAAACAGGCAATGGATGACATTAATGTTGCTTATGAGCAAATTCGTCATACAGAAGAATTTCAAAATGAATTGAAAGAGTTGTTTGCACACTATGTTGGACGTCCTAGTCCATTGTTTTATGCAAAGCGCTTGTCTGACAAATTAGGTGGCGCACAAATCTACCTAAAGCGTGAAGACCTCAACCATACCGGTGCGCATAAAATTAACCACTGCCTTGGCGAAGCTTTGTTAGCAAAATACATGGGTAAAACCAAAGTGATTGCTGAAACTGGCGCGGGTCAGCATGGTGTAGCATTGGCAACGGCTTGTGCCTTGGTAGGTATTCCATGTGAAATTCACATGGGGCAAGTGGATATTGAAAAAGAACATCCAAACGTGGTGAAAATGAAGATTTTAGGTGCCAACCTGATCTCTGTTACACGTGGTACAGCTACGCTCAAAGATGCAGTAGATAGCGCTTTTGAAGAATATTTAAAAGATCCAACCAATTTTATTTATGCGATTGGTTCAGTGGTTGGCCCACATCCATTCCCGAAAATGGTCCGTGACTTCCAGTCAATTATTGGTGATGAAATTAAAGTTCAAGCCAATGATCGATTTGGTGCAAATCCTGACTATGTGGTTGCATGCGTGGGTGGTGGTTCAAATGCCGTTGGTGCATTTACAGCATTCCTCAATGATACAGATGTAAAACTTGTGGGTGTGGAGCCTGCAGGCCATGGTTTAGATACCAATATGCACTCTGCGACGTTGACATTGGGTAAACCAAGTCAAATTCATGGTATGGCATGTTATGTCCTTGAAGATGAACAGGGTGAGCCATTACCAGTGCATTCAATTGCATCAGGTTTGGATTATCCTGGAGTGGGGCCACAACATAGCTTGTTAAAAGACCTAGGCCGTGTTGAATATACAACAGCGACAGACCAAGAATGTTTAGATGCATTCATGACGCTTTCACGTGTAGAAGGTATTGTGCCTGCACTAGAAAGTTCACATGCGGTTGCATGGGCAATTCGTGAAGCATCAAAACTTGCCAAAGATGTGAAGATTGTTGTTAACGTTTCAGGCCGGGGCGATAAAGACTCAGACTATGTGGCTGAAAAATTAGGTTTAAATTAATTACTGCCATTAAAAAAGACTAAGTTGCTCATCATCTGTTGATGGTGCAAAAATCTTTTGCAGTTGTATAGCCCGATCTATATTCGAAGTATCCCAGTTTTTAACTGGGATATTTTTTTTGACATAATTTTTATATATAGTGTGGTTAACGCTTGATGTAATTGGAATTAACTCAGGATGTAGCGCATAAATAATTGCCTTTGCATCTAAAATTTCAGCGACAGCAGAAGCAATCTCTAAATTGATCGTACATCGGTGGTATTGCAGCAGTTCATCGTCTTTCATCGATAACATTAAGCGTTCTAATTCTAAAATGATGGCATCTAGTTGGTCTAATTTATCTAAAGCGGGTTTAAGCATAAGAAGGAAATTGAGAAAAGTAATTAATTTGTAATGTGTATGTCATTACAAAATGTGAGTTATATAAAATTATTGATATTTAGAATTCCCCCTTAAAGCTTATCAAGGGGGATTTTTGAGTTTAGCCTGAAATATATTGTTGAAGTTGTTCGATCAGTTTTCGTTGATCATCCATTGCTGCTTTTACAAGGTCACCGATGGAGATTAAGCCAGTCAATTTCTGTTCCTCAACGACAGGTAAATGACGTAAATGGCGATCTGTCATGAGTTCTAAACATTCTTCGACAGTCGCTGCACTTGTTACAGTGATGACACTACCCGTCATAATTTCACTGACGGAGGTATCGAAAGAGGTTCTTTCCATCAGGGCGATTTTACGTGTGTAATCACGCTCAGACAAAATCCCAACGACTGTGCCTTCATGGGTCACGACGAGGGCACCAATGCCTTTTTGTGCCATCAGGGAAATGGCTTCGAGTACAGTCGCATCTGGGGTGATGGTGTAAATTTCTTGATAAGCTTTGTCTTTAAGTACTTGGGCAACTGTAGTCATATTTTCATTCCTTTATAGTAGTTTTTGTTTAATTTAAATTAGCGCGAAATTTGAAAAAAGCAAATACTTTTCAGTGCATGCTGAGGTCAAGCATGCACTGAGGGTTTTATGCCATTTGAATCTTATCTTGGTTAAAAAAGAATAAACGCATTTGCGAGGTTGTGAGCTTGAGACGGATATGGCTAGAGCTATGCAACGCAGGGATGACTTTAAGGCGTGTTAATGTTGGTAATAGCGATGCCTCAAAATCTTCTGGAGTAATGCGTCGTGGAGTGTAGTTGGGCCAATGCTTTTTGGCATATTTATGCGCTTGAATGCCATTTAGCCAAAACGGGAAGATAATATGATCTTGATCGCTGGTCATTGCCCAACCTTGTTGGTGGTAGAGACCCCAAAGGACTCCACAGTACATCATGGTTTTTAAAATACTAATTTTGAAAAATAAATCTTTTGGAATAGGTTTATATTGCTTTAATTTAGACATCATATGCAGCGTGTTGTTGATGTTGCTCCTATTGTAGGAAATTCTTATGAAAAAGCTGTGTAAGCTTTGAACTGGATTGTAAGAATTTATGTAGTTAAAAGTTGAAGGGTGTAAAAAACGCCACCTTAGTGACGTTTTTTTATGCTTGCAAGGTGGCCATGTTCTGCCAATATTGCGCTTTGAGTGAGTCACGTTCTACGCGGAAGCCTTGATAATAAAGTTCAGCCAAAAATAACGCTGCTTTACCATGTCCAGCACGAGCTGCATCTTCCAATTCGTGAACTGCATCGCTGAAGTTCATTTGAGATTGAATTGTGTTTACCGCATTTGCGTATACATGTTCGAGTTCATGTTGAGAGAATTGTTGAATCATATTTAACTCCTTATTCTAATTATGATCATTAAGGGCCCATTCTTTAGCCCTATTAACTAATATAACTAAGTATTATTAAACTAATATTACAATTATCTTGAATTGTCAACTATTCACGTAAATATTTCTAATTTGCTATAGTTTACATGATTAAACAATGAACAATTGTTTTCATGAGTAAAATACTAACATAAGAAGTTGTAGATAATAAGGAGAAGTAAAATGACAAAAGTTTTAGACGGTTTAACTTTAGATTATCCTCCGACATTAGCGCAAATTGTGGAATTGGCACATCTACATCGTCGCAATCTTGATGACGCAATTTTTCATCAGGAGATTCATTTAGGGGATTTTGGTTTAGCACAGCGCAAACGTGTATATGATTTCACACGGGATTTAGATAAGGGACAGCGCTTAGAATTTTACAATGCATATAATGGCGAATTACTCAAAATCGCCGATGATGATGATTTACATCCTGCGCATGCAGAGGGTGGAATGAGTATTTTTGCAGTATTTATCGTTTTGGCGATTATTGCATTGATTCTTTATTTTGCGGTGATACGTACCATTATTCAGTAAATTGTTTAGCTAACTCACAGACTGAAACAGTGGACTGATGCAGTTTTAAGCGCTGTGACTTGAACTTCTTGAACGTCAGCCATACACTACTTTGAACCTGAGGTAGTGTATGACTATTGATTTAGAAAAAATTATTCAATTCAAATCTAAAATACAGCTAGAGCAAATTTATAATATCTTTGTTTCAGTCATGATCGTGGTGATTTTGGTATTGGCTGTGATTGCCTTATATCGTCCTATTTCTGTACAGCAATACCAAAACGTATCACGACTTGCGTTTCAGCAAAGTTATCCTGAAACTCAGGAAATGGCGATGTTGCTGAGACAGCAAGATCGCATCCGTGTGGGTGCTTATCTTAAATTGATGCATGCTTATCAGATGGAGTCTGTACGGGCACATCAACTTCCGGCTTTGGCAGAGGAACAGCCTTAGTCGCAGGGATTATCTTGGTTGGAGCTGCTTGTACATTCTCCTCCAATATCTGCTGTACTTCATTTTTATCTAAGGTTTTACTGACCACAATCACCGTCATATTTTCAGGGTGCATGTAGGTACGAACCGCATTTTGTACATCAGCTACAGTTATTTTTTCCAATAATTTAGGGTACTGGGTCAAATAATCTGGGTCTTGTTGATAAAAGCCCAATAGACCAAGCTGTGCATTGATTGTTGCATTACTGCTGTAATTATTCGGAAAAGCACGCAGCATACCGGCTTTGGTTTCTTCCATTTGTTTTTGATCAATAGGCATTTTGACAAAATCATTAAAGGCTTTATGCGCAACACGAATACTATCTATCAGCTGATCTTGACGTGTTCCATAGCTAAAACTAAAGATACCGGGCGCTTGGCTAAAGCTAAATGCACTATAGGCACCATAAGTATAGCCACGTTTGACACGAAGCTCTTGCATGAGGACCGAGTTAAAACCACCACCGCCAAACATTCGATTGGCTACTTCTAAGGCTAATCGATCTTTGTTATCACGGGTCGTCCCTAAATGTCCAAATATGACGTTGGCTTGGGTGGAATTGTAGGGAAGATGGATAATATCAAACCCTTGTTTTTCTTCTGGTTGTGCAAGTGCCTTGGCTTTTTCGCCTTGCTTTAAGTTTCCAGAAATACGTTCTGCTAGGTTCTGAGCTTCTTTTTTGCTGAGTTTGCCTGTAATGGCAATATTCAAGTTTTGAGCAACTAAAAATTGATCACGAAACTTTTTTAAAATGTCTGGGGTGATTTTTTTGATACTGCCATTGGTTCCCGTAATCGGTTCTGCATAAGGGTGTGTGCCGTATACAGCCCGATAGAATCGAATATTCATTAAGCGACTTGGGCTTTCTTGGAGTTGCTTCTGACCAGCTTGGTTATTACTGAGAGCTAAGTTTAGACTAGAGGTTTTAAAAGTCGCATTTTTAATCACGTCCATCATCATGCTTAAAGCAGGTTCTAATTTTTTAGGGTCTGACAATACGCGTAGCCGAACGACAAACATATCTCGATGTGCTTGCACGCTAAATTGAGCACCTGTTTGGTCAAAAACCGAGGCAATTTGCATTGCATTGTATTTTTCTGTGCCTTCATCGATTAAACGTGCAGCCATGTTGGCAACACCATACAAGCCTTTTCCGACTTCTTCATCACGAGCAGAACCTGCATTAAAGGTCAGTTGAATATCCACCATGGGTAGATCTTGCGATTCAACAAACAGGCTATTCACACCATTTCGGTTTTTCAGCACTTGAACAAGCGGAGCACGGTAGTCTTTATCAATCTGTAAATTCTTTAAACTTTGCAGCATGGGAATAGATTGTAATTGGCTCGGGTTATCGTTGAGGTCAGGAACATTTTCCGTATAAGTTTCTGCATGGAGGAGTGAGCCAAACGCAGTGAGTAAGCTTAGAGATAAAATTTTCGTAATAGTCATCACTAATCCTTACAAGACGCTTTCTGTGTTTTGGGTTGAGCTGATTTGTTGCTCTGGAATAACAACTTCCGTTTGAGCTGATTTTACTGTTTGATCTGCTTTATTTGAGGTTGTTGGAACCTTCGTCTGTTCTGGAAGTAGATACATGGTGCTTAAATTTTCTCGGACAAAATACGCATTGGCGACACGTTGAATATCCTGTGCGCTGACGTTTTCATATAATTTTGGTAATTCGTCCATTAGCCTGAAACTGAGCCCATTGACTTCTAAGTTACCGATAGTCTTGGCTTGGCTGCTGATGTCATCTTGGTTATAGACTAAATTGGAGACAAAACGTGTGGTGATACGTTCAACTTCAGGTGTTTTGACTAATTCTGTTTTTAATATTTCGATTTCATCTTGTATGGCTTTTTGAGCTTGTTCCATTTTGACGCCATCGGCAGGGAGTGCTGAAATGGTAAACAAGCTATCACCACGATTGTATGGATCATAAGAAACACTTACAGCGGTGAGTAATTTTTTATCGCGTACCAGTTTGTCTTGTAGGCGCGATGAAATACCACTATCTAAAATGTTGCGAATAATATTGAGAGCATATGCATCTTGTGGGTTTTTTGCGGTAGCCAGTGAGCGTACATTCCACGCCATATACAAATTAGGCACTTGTACGGGCAAATTTAGTTCCATGTGACGATAGCCCACACGTTCGAATTCCATCACATCATTACGATCAGGTGTTTTGCGTGATGGAATATCACCAAAGTATTTTTGAACTTGACGAATGGCTGCTTCGGCATCGACATCACCAACAATCACCAAAATGGCGTTATTCGGGGTATACCAATCTTTATACCACTGTTTTAAATCTGCCAATTTGATGTTTTGCAGATTTTTCATGTGTCCAATGACGGGTTGACGATAGTGACTGGTTGGATAAGAGATCCATTTGAAACGTTCATAAGCCAAAGAACGAGGGTTATCATCTGTGCGCTGTCTGCGTTCTTCCATAACCACTTTAATTTCAGGGTCGAAATCTTGTTGTTGCAATCGTAAATTACTCATACGATCCGCTTCGAGCTCCAGCGCCATAGGGAAGTAGGCTTTTGGATACAACTGATAATAATTGGTGTAATTGGTAAAGGTTGCAGCGTTGATGCTGCCGCCATAGATACGGCTGAGACGTGTAAATTCATCATTAGGAACTTTAGTGGTTCCTTTAAACATCATATGTTCGAGCGCGTGGGAGATCCCTAATAGATTGCCCGACTCATCACTACTACCAACGCGATACCAAATATGAGTCATTACCATCGGCGCACGGTGGTCTTCACGGATAATGACCTTTAAACCATTTTTAAGCGTGGTTTCAAAGGTGCTACGCGTTAATTGGGTACGTGTGTCTGCATGTAGATGAGTTGCTGACCAAAGGCAACTGCTAATGACACAGATAGGAAGTGCAGAGCGAAATAAAGTTTTAAAAAAATAAGGAGAAAATCTGTTTTTATGGGACACAAAGGAATCCATTAAAATGCATTTTATAGCTATCTAGTTTTCCTAAAGTTAATTTTGATTGCAAGTTCAACATGTTGTTTTTTAGTGTGCTTCGCTCTGACAGGCGTGTATCGACTCAATTTAAGATAACTTATGATAGAATCGGTTTTTTTAACGCAGTGCTTTTCAAGGATTCGGCATGCAACAGCAATCTCATGGGCAGAATAAATTTTTGATTGATGCTGATATCGGTGATGACGATGTCACGCTACCGAGTTTACCTGCGGTAAATGTGCCGATTATCGAGACACCGAAAGTACAGCAAGACGTTGCTGCACCATTACAAGAAACAGAGTCAGAAACTGAAGACTCGAAGGCGAAAGGCGGCTTCTTTAGTCGAATGAAAGAAGGTCTAGCAAAGTCACGTAAGAACTTGGCAGACGGCATGGTGAATATCCTGATCGGTGGGAAGGAAATTGACGATGAGCTTTTAGAGGAAGTTGAAGAGCAACTTTTGGTTGCTGATATTGGTGTCGATGCAACCAAAACGATTATTGCGAACTTAACTGAACGTACTGAACGTGGCGATTTAATCTATTCACATTCTTTATATAAAGCGCTTCAAGAAGAACTTGTGGCATTACTTGCACCACGTGTTAAACCGCTACATATCGACAGCAATAAAAATCCGTATGTAATTTTGGTTGTTGGTGTAAATGGTGTGGGTAAAACCACCACGATTGGTAAATTAGCAAAACGCTTACAAGGTGAAGGTAAAAAAGTAATGTTGGCTGCTGGTGATACATTCCGTGCAGCAGCAACAGAGCAATTACAAATTTGGGGCGAACGCAATAATATTGCAGTTGTGGCGCAAGGTCATGGTGCAGATTCTGCTTCAGTTATTTTTGATGCATTCGAAAGTGCTCGTGCAAAAGGCGTAGACGTGCTGATTGCAGACACCGCAGGTCGTTTACACAACAAAGGACACCTCATGCAAGAGTTGTCTAAAGTAAAACGTGTAATGCAAAAAATTGATGCTACAGCTCCGCATGAAGTGATGTTGGTGGTAGATGCAGGCACAGGTCAAAATGCCATTAACCAAGTTGAAATGTTTGACGAGGCAGTAGGACTTACAGGTCTAACTATTACTAAGCTTGATGGTACAGCAAAAGGTGGTGTGTTATTTAATATTGCAAGCCGTACCCATGTGCCAATTCGTTTTATTGGTGTAGGTGAGAAAATTGATGACTTGCGTCCATTCTCAGCAAAATCATTTGTCGCAGCATTATTTGAAACTGATAAATAAATTGCGTTAAATGTCACATAAACTCCGCAAAATGCGGAGTTTTTTGTTTTTGAGCTTATTGATTGATTTAAAAAGCAACATGTGAATAAATCATAATCAAAATTCAGCCTGATATACCCTTAGAATAAGTAAGGAATTGTTGTTTATATATAAAAATTGCTTTGGGGTGTTTAGGGTGGCGTTACTCGATAAAATTGGTCATGTATTGACTGCGGATATCACTAAAGATTTTAAATTAAAAAAGAAAAATACCGACCAAGAAATAGAAGCGTCATTTGTCGACCAACTAAAGAAACGTCGAAGTATTTATGAGCTTGGAAAAAAGGTGCATTATAGTCAGGCTTACTTGGCTGAACTGATTCAAGAATCCGTAAGAAGTTGTCCATCTGCATATAATTCGCAAAGCACACGTATTGTAGTTTTATTTGGCGAATCTCATCAAAAATTTTGGGACATTGTAAAAGACGTACAACGCAAGAATGTTGCGAGTTATATTTTTGAAGGTGTGGCGCTCAAAATAGATCAGTGTGCAGCTGGCCTGGGAACTGTGCTTTTCTATGAAGATCAAGCTGTGATTCAACAATTACAAAAGAAAGTGCCATTAAGTGCAGAAGATTTTCCAGTGTGGTCGGAGCAAACGTCAGGCATGGCTCAATTCGCAGTATGGACTTCGATCGCAGATGCAGGTTTAGGCGCATGTTTACAACACTATAATCCACACATTGATTATGCCGTTGCCGAACACTTTAATATTTCAAAACAATGGCTGCTACGTGCGCAGTTGGTCTTTGGTTCAATTGAAGGTCAAGCGCCTGAACGTTTAGAACCAGAAGATCAAGATCAGTTTAGAATTTATGAGTAATTTCTATGTTCTGTAGGTTGCTTTGATTTCTGCTGTCCTAAAGACTGTGAACCAATATTTGAATGTAAGTGGGTTGTAGGTATTTAGATGCTTGCAACTGATTGTTCTAGAAATAAGACACAATGTTGTAAATATAGTCATGCAACTGTTAAAAACATCACCTATTATAAATCTCAACTTAGTCAGCTAATTGAAAATAAAAAGAGGTCTTGTAATGTCATTCTTGAATCAAATCGAACAACGTCGCACAATCTATTCTATTGGTAATAACGTTACTTTATCGCAAGATGAAATTGAGCAAACCATTAAAAATGCAGTACGTTTAAGTCCGTCATCATTTAACTCTCAAACGTCTCGTGTCGTTATTCTGTTTGGTGATGCACATCAAAAATTCTGGAATATCGTACGTGAAACTTTACGTAAAATTGTACCTGCAGATGCATTTGAAGGAACTAATGGCAAGATTAATAGTTTTGCAGCAGGTTTTGGTACAGCATTATTTTATGAAGATCAGGCTGTAGTAAAAGCTCTCCAAGAACAATTTGCACTTTATGCAGATAATTTCCCAGTATGGTCTGAACACTCAACGGCGATTGCTCAATTTGCTACTTGGACGGCTTTGGCTGAAAAAAATATTGGTGCGTCATTACAACATTACAATCCAATTGTTGATGCTGAAACAGCTGCGGCATTTGATGTGCCAGATCAATGGAAACTACGTGCACAACTTGTTTTCGGTTCGATTGAAGCACCTGCAGGTGAAAAAACCTTTATTGCAGATGAAGAACGATTCAAAACATTCAAGTAATGATGGTGTGATGAATTAAAAAGGATGCATTAAGCATCCTTTTTTTATATGCAAAATTCTTGAATGAATATCAAAATAATGTCTTGAAACTAAATATACAGTGATTGTTAGATGTCATAAGATTGTCACATATGCATTGCATAGTGCAATCGAAACTAAATAGTTGATAAAGAGTGATAATGATGACTTTAAGATTAACTGTTGCTGCTGCAGCGCTAATGTTAAGTAGTGCAGGATTTGCAGCTGTAATTTTGACTGTTCCGGAAGAAATCAAAATAGTTGCAGTTAATGATCAAGAAGTTACTGGTGGTTTATTTCGATCTACCGAGAAATATAAGCTAGATGCAGGTGAAAACCTATTAACGGTACGTTATAGTGAATTTTTTCAACATGCTGATAATTCCCACGATATTTTAAAGTCAGGTGTTGCCGCTATTCGTACTTCAGCACTGATTGATGGGCAAGAGTATCGTTTGGGTCTAGTCAATGCGCCAAAAGATTTTGATGCTGCGCAAAAATATAAAGACCAACCGATATTTGGTTTGTATGACAAATCTAATCAATTACTTGTGCAGCAAGCGGGGGCAAAGAAAGAACAAAAAACGATTTTCTCCAATGGTGTATTAGGTAATGCCGTAGATTTTACGAAGAAAGAAGCTGTGCCAGAAAATCAACCGGCACCTGTTTATGCACAATCTGTAACAGTAAAGCCGGCGAACGTAGTATCTCCTGTAGCTGCTCCAAAAAATGTAACTATTAATGAAAATGGGGCAGATCAACAATTAATTCAGCTTTGGCAGAAGGCTAGTAACGTTGAACGACAAAAATTCATGAGTTGGTTGGCTGAGCAAGCAAACTAAAGTCACTTTCGTAACTTTATTAGTTTTATTGAAATCCGCGTTATTTGAAAAGTCCGTTGAATTACGGGCTTTTTAGATTGAAGAATATAAAAATCACCAAGAATTATAAAATTCGTCTTTCATAAAGCAAAATATACGGATATATTGATCTTTAAATAAGCAATAAATTGCTTTTAGTTTAAAAAATATACACTCAGGCGCAATATCATAGAAATTTCTGTGATAGGGGCTTGTGTTTGTTTTGAAACTCTATAGAATACGCTGCATACCAACGCAGACAGTGATAAACATAAGGTTTTGAGTTGTTTGATGTTGTTCTCTTATTTGCTGACGAAGCATTAAGAAGATCATTAAGAGATTATGAAGAACAACTTGTGTGGATTTTTACTGGTTGATTGATCGAAATTATTTTCATTGATTGATGGTAGAAATTACTCGAAGTTTATTTGAGCAAATTTTTGTCAGTAATTGATGAGCCAAGATTGGTACACTATATGTACTATTGATTTTAAACTGAAGAGTTT